>CAYXAN010000166.1:0-4796 GCA_964461705.1 uncultured Sarcina sp.
ACCCGCAGCCGGATGAGCACGCCTCATTGACCACGATGTTGGTGATGATCCCGTTCTCCAGCCAGATGGCCTTCATATCCTGTCCGCCGATATCCAGAAGAAAGGTCGCATCCGGCACGTATTTGGCAGCGGCCTTCGCATGGGCAACGGTTTCGACAACATGCGTCTCGGTCAGAAAGGCCCGCGAAAACAGCATCTCACCGTATCCGGTTGCCCCGGCTGCGACGATTTCCGGCTCCATTCCCTGCTGTCTGTATTTCTCACGAAGAAGGATCAGAGCCTCCTTTGCCACCTGCAGAGGATTTCCCCGGTTGGAGGCATAGAAGGAATCGATCACCTCCTCCTCTTCATTCAGCAGCACAAATTTTGTTGTTGTACTCCCCGAGTCCATCCCAAGGTAGACCCGCAGCCGTTCCCCCCTTCGGCAGCGGCTTTCCTTCGGCTGCTGCTTCGGATGCCGGCGGATAAAGGCCTCCCATTCCTCTTTGTCTGCAAAAAACGGTCTTGCGTGCGGTGTCTCCGTCCCCGCCGCTGTGCTCCGATGCTGCCGGAGGACGTCAATGCGCTCAAAAAGCTGCCTTGTCGTGACTGCCTCCTCCTCTGCAAAAAGAGTACAGGAGGCCAGCGCAGCTCCCCAGGCAACCAGAAGCTCCGGATGCTCCGGCTGCAGAATCTCATCCGCCTTCAGATGCAGCCTTTCGGTGAACACCCGGATCAGAGTGGGATTGAAGGTCAGGGGACCGCCCTCGAAGACGACCGGCGGCTGAATGGCAAGTCCCTGTGCCAGCCCTCCGATGGTCTGCTTGGCGATGGCGTGAAAGGAGGAAAGCGCCAGATCCGCCTTTGTACAGCCCTGATTCAGCAACGGCTGAATATCCGTCTTGGCATAGACTCCGCAGCGGCCGGAGATATCGTGCACCGTCGTCCCCCTTGCCGCCAAGGCGTCAAATTCCTCGATCGGCGTTTTCAGAAGGGAGGCAATTTCATCGATAAACGCACCGGTGCCGCCTGCACAGCTCCCGTTCATCCGCATATCCGAAACCTTCGGCTTCCCGGAGTTCTGATCCTTCGCGAAAAAGATGATCTTGGCATCCTGCCCGCCAAGCTCGATCGCCGTCCCAAGCTCCTCATAACGAGACCTCAAGGTAATGGAATTGGCAACAACCTCCTGTACATAGGAAATTCCCAGCTCCTGTGCCAGCCCCTTTGCCCCTGAGCCGGTCATGGTGATATGAAGACGGGCATCGGCAAATTCTCTGTCAACCATGTGCAGGGCGCGTTCCACGCTCGCCAGCTG
Organism: uncultured Sarcina sp.; assembly: GCA_964461705.1. GTDB lineage: Bacteria > Bacillota > Clostridia > Lachnospirales > Lachnospiraceae > CAG-791. The sequence goes on from CAYXAN010000166.1 coordinate 1,298, forward strand.
CTGCGAGTGATGCCTTGTATAATCCGAAAACAGCAATTCCTCGTTGCTCACTCCAAGGACAACGACCTTTGTGGTTGTCGAACCCACATCCAATCCCACTCTCAATTCGCATCGATCCGTGCGGCTCATTTCGGTTTCCATCTCCCTTGCCTTCCAGTGTGCGCCGTCTGGCGCACGAAAGAAACGCTGATAAAACCGTTTCCCTTCGCGTGCCCGGTAAGAGAAAGGATTCATACAGCGTTTCCCTATGATGTAAAAAGTCCCGGCAAGCATTAATGCCTGCCGGGCTGATATGATTGTTCATTCTACTTCCCGAGATGATAGGAATTCAATCTTTTTATGAAAAGTTTATGACTTCTTTGCGCCTTCTTTGCGCCCTCTGTGACAAGGCCGCTGCCGGACAGCAAAGGAATCGGTCATAAATTGGCTGTTGTCCCAGGCATCAGCCCTTCGCAGCCAGAGCAGCCTTCAGCTTCTCTGTCAGCAGCGGAACCACCTTGTTCAGATCTCCGACAATCCCGTAGTCGGCAACATCGAAGATCGGTGCATTCTCATCCTTGTTGATGGCAATGATGATATCCGATTCCTCCATGCCGGCCACATGCTGAATGGCTCCGGAGATACCGATTGCAAAGTAAACGTGCGGACGAACGGTCTTTCCGGTCTGTCCTACCTGCATATCCTTGGGCTTCCAGCCGGAATCCACCACCGCGCGGGAGCAGGATACCGTTCCGTGCAGCGTTTCCGCAAGATCATCCAGCAGCTTGAAGTTCTCCGGGCTTCCCACGCCGCGTCCGCCGGACACCAGAATCTTTGCTGCCTGGATATCGGCAACGGTGGAAACCTCCTTCACGATCTTGAGGATCTCCGTATAGCAGTTGTCGGGAACAAAGCCGGGATTGAACTCCACAACCTCTGCCTTGTGGCCGGCATCCGGTGTCAGCTTCTGCATTACGCCGGGACGAACGGTTGCCATCTGGGGACGATAATCCGGGCAGGCAATGGTGGCAATGGTGTTGCCGCCGAAGGCCGGACGCGTCATCAGGAGCTGCTTGTGTCTTTGCTCCTGACCGGGTACCGCGATCAGCGGGAAATCACCGATCTCCAGCTGTGTGCAGTCTGCCGTCAGGCCGGTATGCAGTCTTGCGGACACGCGGGGGCCGAGGTCACGGCCGATTGCTGTTGCGCCGACCAGCAGGATCTCCGGCTTAAACTCGTTCACAACCGATGCCAGTGCATGTGCATAGGGCTCGGTACGGTAATCCTTCAGCTCAGGATCATCCACAACGATCACGCGGTCCGCGCCGTATGCGCCCAGCTCATCCGTCAGACCCTTTACATCCGATCCGATGAGAACTGCCGTAACCGTTTTCTCATCCAGGCTCTCTGCCAAATTCTTTGCCTTGCCCAGCAGCTCCAGTGCAATGGAGCTGATCTTGTTGTCAACCTGCTGAGCAAAGATAAATACTCCCTTGTAATCCTCTAATGCCATGGTTCGATCCTCCTGTTAGATCACGTGCTTCTCGCTCAGCACGTTTACGATGTAGTCAGCTGCCTCTTCCGCGGAATCAGGAGTCACCTTGACGCCCTTTCCCTTCGCAACCTTATCGGAAGCCTTTGCAATCACGGTAGGAGATCCGACCTTACCGATATTGGAATCCAGCACATCCTTCAGATCCGCTCTGGACCACACGATGATGTCCTTCCGGAACGCATCGAAAATTCCGCCGGGAGTCATGTAGCGGGGCTCGTTCAGCTCTGCCAGGCAGGTCACCAGGCAAGGCATCTTTGCCTTTACAATGTGATAGCCGTCATCATACTGGCGCTTTACCGTAACGGTCTTCTCGGCCTCGTCAACGGTCAGCTCCTCGGCATACGAAATCAGAGGCAGATGCAGATGCTCGGAAATCTGAGGACCTACCTGAGCGGTATCTCCGTCGATGGCCTGACGGCCGGTGATAATGAGGTCATATTCCAGGTTGCGAAGCGCACCTGCAACGGTCTGAGAGGTTGCCCAGGTGTCCGCACCGCCAAGGCAGCGATCCGTTACCAGGATGCCCTTGTCTGCACCCATGGCAATTGCCTCGCGCAGCACCTCTTCCGCCTTGGGAAGACCCATGGTTACCACCGTAACCTCAGCGCCGTACTGATCCTTCAGGCGAAGTGCAGCCTCAAGGCCTGCCTTATCATCCGGATTCATGATGGCCAGCATTGCTCCTCTATCCAGAGTTCCGTCGGGCTTGAACTTCACGCCGCCCTTTGTATCGGGAACCTGCTTCACGCATACTACTACTTTCATATGTTTTCTCCTTATCGTCAGAATCGAATTACTTCAGAAGATCGCCGGAAATAACCATGCGCTGAACCTCAGAGGTTCCCTCGTAGATTTCTGTGATCTTGGCATCACGCATCATGCGCTCCACTTCATACTCTCTGATGTAGCCGTAGCCGCCGAAGAGCTGTACGCACTTCGTGGTAACATCCATTGCCGTCTCCGCTGCAAAAAGCTTGGCCTTTGCAGCCTCTACCGAATAGCGGGACTTGGTTCTCTTTGCCTCTGCCGCCTTATATACCAGAAGCTGTGCAGCCTCGGTCTCGGTTGCCAGATTTGCCAGCTGGAACTGCGTGTTCTGGAAGGCACCGATGGCTCTGCCGAACTGCTTCCTCTCCTTGACATAGGAAACGGTGCGATCCAGTGCGCCCTCTGCGATTCCAAGAGCCTGTGCTGCAATTCCGATACGTCCGCCGTCCAGTGTGTGCATGGCGATCGGGAAGCCCTTGCCTCTTGCACCGAGGAGGTTTTCCGCCGGGATATGCATATCCTGGAAAATCAGCTCATATGTTGCGGAGCCGCAGATACCCATCTTGTTTTCCTTCGTTCCGAAGGTGAAGCCGGGGGTTCCCTTCTCGACGATGAAGGCGGAGAACTTCTTCTGCTTTCTGCCCTTCTTGTCCTCGACGATATCGGTATAAGCGATGATGATATAGATATCGGCTTCCTTACCGTTGGTGATGAAGCACTTGGAGCCGTTCAGGATCCACTCCTTGCCGTCCTCGGAAAGAACAGCCTTCGTCTGAACACCCTGCGCGTCGGTTCCTGCGCCGGGCTCTGTCAGACCGAATGCACCGAGAAGCTTGCCCTGTGCAAGGGGAACCAGATACTTCTGCTTCTGCTCCTCTGTGCCGTAGGTCAGAATGGGATCGCAGCAAAGAGAGGTGTGTGCGGAAACAATAACGGCGGTGGTTGCGCAAACCTTCGCCAGCTCCTCTACGCACATTGCATAGGTCAGGATATCGCAGCCCTGTCCGCCGTATTCCTTCGGAATCGGGATGCCCATAAATCCGTTCTTCTGCAGCTTCTCCACGGTCCCGCGGGGAAACTCATGCTTCTCATCCGTCTCGATGGCATGAGGCTTAACTTCCTTCTCGGCAAACTCCTTGAAAAGGGATCTTGCCATTTCATGTTCTTTGCTCAACTGAAAGTCCATGTTGTAGTCTC
>CAYXAN010000167.1:0-4792 GCA_964461705.1 uncultured Sarcina sp.
CAGCCGACATCCAATCCAACGCCGCCTTCAGGAAGCGTAATATACTCCGCCGTGCCGTCGACAATCTGTTTGGAGAGCTTCCGGTTCCCATCATAGGAAAAGGCATTGTAGGCGCAGATGCACCACTGCGTACTCTTGCCGCACACGATAAGCGCAGCAGCAAAAATCACAGCCAATACAGTACGCACGCCGCCGCTCACACCAATACCAAGCACACCAAACACAATCAACAGCAAGAGCGACACCGCCGTCCCCGCAATCAGTGCATACAGCATTCCTTTCGGTATCCAGTTCTTATAATCCGGTTTCATGGTGACAAGCCTCCTTTCATTTTTATCTGTTCTGCTCTGATTTTTCTGACATTGCGGTTCATCAGGTGTCGACCGACATTTCTGTAGAGAAATGTCTTGAACGCTGACATCTGCTGATGATGCTCGGAAAGAAGCTCATCGGGTGAATCATATACACCGAAGTCCTGTGTGATGCCCTCGCTCTGAATGTAAGTGTTGCTGCGGTTAAAGTCGATCACGGGATGCTTGAAATCCGCAACCGCCACGCCGTAGCCGCAGAACGGTCCGCTGCAGTTGCCGATTTTTCCCTGAAGCTTACCAAGATACTCCCTGTCAAGGATAAATGCCTCCAGCTCGTACCAGGTGTTTTCGAAATATACCTCGACCCAGCTGTGGAAGATGTTCTGCGGTGCCGTTCTGTATACAATTCCCGTCATCGCACCCTTCTGCAGCTTCTTATCAATGGTAAAGCCGTGAATCCGGCACGGAATGCTGCATGCCCGCAGCAGAGCCATAAACAGCGTGCCTTTTGTGTTGCACTGCCCATAACCGTCATGCAGAACCCTTGAGGCAGGAATCCCGTCATCGGTGTTGTAGCCGAAGAGGATTTCGTCCCGCACGTAGTTGTAAATCGAGCACAGGCAATGAAACTCATCCATATCTCGCAATCTCTTGTTGTGAATCAGTCCTTGTATGCTCTCGTCCGAAAAGTCGAGCATCGGCGTTTCCTTCAGATAACGTTCCATCGTGTCGGCCCCTTCCGTCAATATGCTTTACTGATAGTGCTCGCTTCTTTCGCTGATGAATTTCGCAGCTGACTCACTATAATACTCCCTGTGCTTTCGCTTCATTATTTGGTTAGAACAAGCTAACCTCGACTTAAAAAATAAACGGCCTCCTGCCGGCCGTACGCTTGAAGGGATGTCCCCCTCATCAGAAAAGATGTCTCCCTCATCGGAAAATATTCTGCGGTGTGATCATCCGTTTGTCAAGTGGTCAGATATAATAGGGGAAAAGCCTGATTCCGGAAAGGAGCACTGTGATGAATCTGGAAGAATCCCTATCCCGACTGAAGAAATTGGCTGCGGCGGATCCGCTTGTCAAAAGAGAGCTGCTGGCAACGCAGCATGCCGCATCTCCTCTGGAAGAGTTCTGCCGACTCAGCAGCAAATACGGATGTCCGATTTATGAAATGGATCTGGCCATGGCCGGCGAGGAATACTATGCCGCCATGCGCCGCAGCACCAACGGCGGCGGCGAAAACTCTCCCTTGCTTGAGGGGGAGGATGATTATTATGAGCTGTTCCTGTCGGAGCTGAAGGCCCTTGACTGATAGGCCGGATGTACTTACTTCGCATCGGCGTAGTTTCGCCGTCCGAAGATTCCGGTTCCCACACGCACCATGGTGGAGCCCTCTTCGACGGCCACGACATAATCTCCTGTCATCCCCATGGACAGCGTGTCCGCCAGAACGCCGTCAAAGCCGGACTGCCCCAGCTCCAGGAACAATTGATGGAGCGTTCGGAAATACCCGCGGTTGCTCTCCGGCTCCTCCGTATAAGGGGCTGACGTCATAAATCCCCGCACTCTTATGTGGGGAAGGCTGCCTGCTTCCTTCGCCGCCTGCAGCGCCTCCTTCGCCGAAAAGCCCCACTTGCTCTCTTCCCCGGCGACGTTGACCTCCAGCAGGATGTCCATGGTACGGCTGACCTTGGCCATTTCCTTTTCAATCTGCCTTGCAAGCTCCAGGGAGTCCACGGAGTGAATCAGGCTCACCTTATCCGTGAGATATTTCACCTTATTGCGCTGCAGATGTCCGATCATGTGGATCGTGCATTCCCCGCCAAGCTCCGCGTACTTGTCCCGGATCTCCTGCACATAGTTCTCTCCGAACAGGGTCTGCCCTGCCGCAATGGCTGCCCGCATATCCTCCGCCGGCTTTTTCTTGCTGACGGCACAGATCTGCACTTCGGAGGGGTCCCGCCCCACGCGCCGGCAGGCTCCTGCCACCTTTTTGCGAACCTCCTGCAGATTATCCGCAATCTCCTGCGGCGTCAGCTCATCACACTCCTGCATATCCTGCCCATCCATTCTGCATGCCTCTGCTCATGCCATTCTGCATGCCTTTGTTTATGTCATTCTGCATGCCTGTTCAAAATTTCTGCCTTTCTTCAAGGTACCGCTCCGCCAGGACCCGGCTCCGCTCCGGCCTGTCACCGCAGCGTGCAGGTAAAGGAAATGATTCCGTCCCTCCAGTCCGCCTTAATAGCTCCATTGTATTTCTTAACCAGATTCTCTGCAATGGACAGACCGATGCCGTAGCCTCCCCTTGGCTCCTCCGTATTACGAATGGTATGCGCTTCATCCTTTCGGTAAAACCGCTCAAAAAAGCGCGTATAATCCACATTCTTGCCCTCTGCGTAGGAGTTGCTTACCGTCATCCAGGTTTCCCTTCCCTTTTGTCCTGCCGTCACACAGATTTTCCCCTTCTCGTCGCAATACTTGATCGCATTGTCCACAAGAATCGTGGTCAGCTGACGGATCTCGGAATCCACCGCCTTTATGTAAAGAGAATCCGGCAGATCCTCTTCCATGGTCTTTCCATCCTGAAAGGCCACGGGTTCAAAGCTTTTGGCGGTATCGCGAATCAGAGCCGCCGCATTCACGCTCGTTCGCTCTGCCGTCTCCTGCTCCTGTGCCCTTGTGATCAAAACCAGATTCTGGATCAGACCGTTCAGCCGGTCCACCTGACGAAGGGTGGACTGCGTCCATTCGTTTTCGCCGCCCAGAATCTCCTGCATCTCCGTGTTGGCCTTGATGACGGCCAGCGGGGTCTTGAGCTCATGACTGGCATTGGTGATAAACTGCTTCTGCAGCTCCACATTGCGGATTTCCGGGGCGATGGCTCTGCCCGAGAACAGACGCACCAGCAGGAACGTTCCCGCAAAGCCGAAGGCGATCAGCAAAATCCCGGAATACAGAAGCCTTGCCGTCGCGTTGATCTGATTGGTGGAATCCAGATAGACCACAATGGTCCGGTTGTTCTCCAGTTCTCCGATCCTGTAATAATACTGACCATACTTGCCGAATTGAAAGAGCCGCCCCCGCGCATAATCTCCAAGAATCTTGGCATCCTCCACCTTCAGTGAGGAAATGTGATTTGCCTTTACGGATTCAATCGCACCGCCCGCCTTATAAATCACCGCAAAATACCGCGTAGAATAGCCGTCATCCTCATATAATTCCGGATCCTCATTCTCTCCGGATCCGAAGATATCCCCCAGAAACTGTTTGACATCATACGTATTCTGACGGAAATTCTGTTCAATGCGGCTGAGCTTGTCCGTGATGTTCTCCTTTTCCTCCTCCCGGTCTTCCGCGTTCGGATCAGAGTATATCACCTCGGAATCGTAAAGCTCTCCTTCCTTTTTTATGATAAAGTCCATGGTCACGCGGATTTCATTTCGCACCATCAAAAGGTTTGTCACATAGATCAGGCCTGCCATCAGGAGCATCACAATGGTGATGCTGGTCATGGCATAGATAATGAATTTCAGCTTCAGCTTGCGAATTGCCTCTTCTGTCATGTCCAAATCCCTCCGCCTGATGCGTCCGGCTTAACTGTCTTTTGGTCAAGTGCCGACATCATCTCTCTGCGCACTGCAGACGAAAGCTCCCTCCTCTTTCTCCCAGAACCTGCACACCGGATGCAACGGCCGAGAGCTTTCCTCTCAGATAAGACACATACAGCCATACGGTGTCCGCATTTGCCTCCGGCATCCCGTTCCACACATGCTCCAGAAGATATCCTGAGGTGGTTTCTACATTCTGATTCACAATCAGGGTCTGCAGCAGCTCAAATTCCTTCACCGAGAGCCGGACCGCATTCTCGCAGGACAGCTCAAAGGTCTCATTGTTCAGTGAAAAATCTCCGTACTGCAGACTTTTGGCAGCGTAATCCGTCCTGCGCCTTGTCATGGCGCGAACCCGTGCCAGCAGCTCCTTCATGGCAAACGGCTTTGTCAGATAATCATCTGCGCCGGCATCCAGCCCTGCCACACGGTCATCCACCTCTGCCTTGGCCGTCAAAAGGAGCACCGGTGTCACGACATTTCTCTCCCGCAGCTCCCTCAGCACGGCCAGCCCGTCCTTTTTCGGCATCATGATATCCAGAATCAAGGCATCGTAGCCGCTCATCCTCACTTTCTCCAGTGCCTCCTCGCCGTCATAGACACTGTCTACTTCATAGCCCTCATGGTTCAATGCCACGGTGAGGACACGGTTCAGATCCCTCGTATCCTCCGCCAATAATAGTTTCATCTTCTGTTTATTCCCCTTCTTCCTTCTGCTCTGCGATCATGTCGCGGATGGTCTGCATGGAGATATCCGTGGAAGCCAGCTCATCGGCACAACGCTTTAATTCCGCAACAATCAGCGAATCCCCGGTGCCGGGCTGCTTTTTGTATTTGAGCTGATGCTCCAGAGCGGCCCAGGTGTCCTGC
>CAYXAN010000168.1:0-4769 GCA_964461705.1 uncultured Sarcina sp.
TGCGATCCACCGGAGGTTGCTAAGGAAACGCTGATTTAATCAGCGTTTCCTTAGACATCCTCCCGACACCCTGTCGCTGTTTCCGTCCAACTATAGTGCTCGATTCGCGGCATTGCTATAATAATTCTGCCGGGTTTTATTAAAATCCTGCGAAGATCAGCTTTTTCAAGGAGTCTTATCGTATGCTGTCCATCGATCTTTACCGGGACCGTTCCGAACATGTTCACTATGACAATCCCGATTATCCCATTCGCAATCGGCGTGCCCTGCTCTCCTCCTATCCGGACTATGCAGTCCTGCCGCATTGGCATGATGACCTCGAGTTTGTCGTTTGTCTATCCGGAGAAATGCAGTACAACATCAATGGGGAGATTGTCACCATTCCTTCCGGCGGAGGAATTTTCGTCAATTCGAGGCAGCTCCACTACGGCTTTTCCGAAGCGCGGACCGAATGCGATTTTTTCTGCATCATGTTCCATCCGATCCTTCTGTGCATCACTCCTGCCTACGAACGTGACTATGCCCTGCCCTTGCTGAACAACGAAAATCTGCCTTATCTTATGTTGACGCCTTCCGTTTCCTGGCAGAAGGAGATTCTGCAGCTTCTTTACCATATCCGTTCTACCAGAAAAGAACGCAATGCTCCGCTCCTCGCCCAGATTGATTTCCTGACGATATGGGCACTGCTCGGGGTGCACAATCCATCCGCACAGCGACCCAAATCCCACAATTCGGATCTTTCCGTCTTAAAGAGTATGGTCAGCTATGTTCAGCACAACTATGAACAGCACCTTACGCTTGCAGACATCGCTTCCTCCGGCTCTGTCGGGCAAAGCAAATGCTGCCGTTTGTTTTCCAGATATCTGCACCAGACCCCCGGCTCCTACCTGACGCAGTACCGGATCAGCCAAAGCATTCCCGACCTGGTTCATACCACGCACAGCATCACCGAAATTGCGCAGGCTGCCGGCTTCAACAGCAGCAGCTACTATGCTGCCGTATTCCGCAAGGCCTACGGCATGACACCCGGTGCCTACCGCAGGCAGCATGCAGCCGCCGACAGACCGGACAGGCTTCCTTCGGCCTGATGGGAATCCCCGGGCGGGTGAGGTGCAGAGCGCCACCGTCCGGCCGCATCGAGGCTTTCCGAAGGAAAATCGAGACGGGTGCCGAACATGGCATTGTTTTTTGAATCAAAAGGGTTTATACAGAAATCTGTCGTATCTGTTCAGCCACATCGAGATGCGGGTGCGGAATAGATATAATCTGTCAGGAATGTCACATGGGAAGGGAGATGCAGATGCTACGGAAAAACTCGTTGTCACAGCTGCCGCAGGTACGAGCCCTGGGACGGCATGCAGGCCGTGATCCGCTGACGCTGTTCTGGACGGCAAGCGGGATAGAACTTAATTTTACAGGCAGTGAGCTGTGGGTGGATTTCTTTGCGGATTACGAACAGGTGGAGCCGTGGGTCAGCGTGGAGCTGAACGGGGTATGGCTGTCCCGCTTTGCGGTGAATCCGGGGGAGAGCCGGATGTGTCTGCTGCGCGGGATGACGCCGGGCACCGCGAAGCATGTGCGACTGCTCAAGGATGTGCAGGCAATGCACGATGACCCGGCGCATCTGCTGCAGATCACCGGACTGGAATACGACGGCGGCGATTTCCTGCCGCTGCAGGAGCCGCAGTACCGGCTGGAGTTTATCGGCGACAGCATTACAAGCGGGGAGGGCGCGATCGGCGCTGTCTCTGAAACCGATTGGGTGGGAGACTTTTTCTCAGCGGAAAACAACTATGCCCGGATGACGGCGGATGCCCTGCATGCGGAATATCGATGCCTTTCGCAGAGCGGATGGGGGATCGCCGCAGGCTGGGACAATGATCCGCGTCATATTCTGCAGCCGTATTATACGAAGGTCTGCGGCGTGGCGGCCGGAGAGCGGAATGCCGCATTGGGAGCGAATCAGGAAAATGACTTCCTTTCCTGGAGGCCGGATGCCGTGATCTTTCATCTGGGAACCAACGACGACGGCGCATTTGACAACCCTGCATGGATAGATCCTGACACGGGCGAGAGCTTTCAGCTGCGGCGCTTGTGCAGCGGGGATTTCTGTCCGGAGGATGCGCAGAGGGTTTCCGACGGGGTACAAAGCTTTCTGACGCTGGCCAGGGAGAGGAATCCGCAGGCAAAGCTCATCTGGTGCATCGGGATGCTGGGAAGCCGCATCCTGCCGGTTCTGCAGAAGGGGATCGCGCAGTATCGGGACGCATCCGAAGACGGCAGCGTCTGGCTCGTGGAGCTTCCCGCGGCCACGGCGGAAACCATGGGAGCCAGGCAGCATCCGGGCGTTGAAAATCACCGGGAGGCAGCGGCCGTCCTCACCGCCTTTCTGAAAACGGTTTTGTGAAAACGTTATCTGCAGGGTCCCCTTTTGACTCTGGCATCATGTTGATATAATAGACGGGCGGCTCGAGGCCCCTGCGATGAGGAAGACGCGGGAAAAAGCGCATCTTCTGCCGGAGGCATTGGGCGAATGTCGGGATCAGAAGGAGCAAAGTACACGCAAATGAACCCATCTCAGGATCAGGCACAGAAGCAAGAGCAGAATCAGACACAGGGCCAGGTAAAGAACCAAACTAGGAACCAGGCACAGAATCAGGTTCAAAACCAAACGCAGAACCAAATCCAGAACCAGCCTCTAAATCAACCCGGGATCCGGACCGGGCAGCGGGACGTCAGTCTGGATGTCATCCGCATCGCTGCCTTTGTACTGGTGCCGTCGGTACATTTCTTTTTGCAGTCGGAATATTATGATACGCCGATTTGCGGAACAAGGATGTGTCTTATGACGGTGGTTCTGTCCTTTTGCATGACCTGTGTGCCGCTGTTCCTTTTGCTGACAGGCTTCCTGGAGAGCCAAAGGAGGATTGCGCTTACGCGGGATTCTCTGCTGCGCTTTTACAGCAAGCTGATCGGGATCTTTTGCGTCTATCTGATTGCCACTGCGCTGATCGTACTGTTTCGCTGCACGTATCTTGGTGAGCAGCTGGGCGGTCGGGGCATTCTGGATGCCGCTCTGGGCTTTCGTCATTATTCGTGGTATGTGGAAATGTATCTGGGACTGGCACTCCTGATTCCGTTCCTGAATGTGCTGTGGAACGGGATCCGGGAGCAGACGGCACACCGCGCCCTGCTGGTGGTTCTATGTCTTCTCACGATGCTGCCGGGAACTCTGGATATCATAGGACTTGATTTCACGCCCGGTTGGTGGAAGGAGATGTATCCGCTCACCTATTATTTCATCGGCGCTTATCTGCAGCGATATGACCATGTCGGTCGGACAAAGGCACGCTCCGCCCAAAGAGGGGATTCCGTAAGGATTCTGCTGATGCTGCTGGGGTGCGTGCTTTTGATCAGTGCCTACAGCATCCGAAGAAGTGACCGGATGGTCTTGGCATCGGGGGATTGGAACGGCTGGGGGGGACTCATGTACACCGCCGAGACGGTTCTCCTGTTCCGGCTTCTGCGTTCCCTTGACTACTCATGGATTGGGGAAAGGGGCAGGAAGGCACTGCAGCGGCTCGCTTCCCTGACGTTTGCCGCCTATCTTCTGTCCTGGATTCCGGATCATATCAGCTATCCCAGATTGATACAATCGGTGTCCCCAATGGAGCTGCGGTTTAGCTGGTTCCTTCCGGTGGTGCTGATCAGCATCGTCACGTCGCTTCTTCTGGCGGCGGTGGTTGTCCCTGTTGCCGATCAGTGCAGCAGAATCCTGCGGCACCGGCTTGGGAAGGTACTTCATGTTGATTGATAGGATGGCGATTGGAGTGCTTTTCTCTTTGTCAGGTGAAGAACGCTTTCGTCTGTATTGATCGGCGAAGGATTTGAGCTGCGGACAACAAAACTGCTGTAAAATTTGCGGTTGAGTTTTACAACAAACTGAAATACACTGTCGCTGAGGAGGTGCGTGATATGCCGAATATCAAACCTATTTCTGATCTGCGAAATTACAGTGAAGTGCTGCGTGACGTGGCTGTTGGCGCTCCGGTTTTTCTGACAAAGAACGGACGCGGAAGATATGCGATTCTTGATATGCAGGATTTTGAAAAATCACAGGCGACTCTCCGACTGATGAATGAACTTGCAAAAGGTCGAAAATCCGGCGAAGAAAAAGGCTGGCTGACATTAGAAGCTGTAGAAAAGAACCTGGGGATCATTGATGAATAATTTGTATTTCTCTGAGGAAGCGCAAAATGATCTTGCAGAGATCAAAGCCTATATCGAGGAAGAGCTGCTGAATCCGTCTGCAGCTCTGGCAACCGTTAGTCGAATTATAAAAAGTCTCCAAATCTTACGGGACTATGCACAGGCAGGAGCTCCGTTATCTTCCCTTGCAGACACAGAGAGTGACTATCGCTTCATTGTGAGCGGAAATTACATCAGTTTTTATCGTATCTGTGGAAGTGAGGTTTACATCGACCGTATTCTCTATTCACGCAGTGATTATCTGCGGATTCTGTTCGGAGAGCGTTGAGCTGCACACGGGAATCGAACCCACAGGAAGGTTTACCCCAACCGCCCTTGCAGCAGCAGCTCTATATTTTCTGCCATTTCATCCAGCGAGATGATCCTGTCCTTGTTGACAATATGCCGGATTTCATACAGTGCGGGTCCATGGTAGCCGGCCCTTAGGGAAACGCTGATTAAATGACCATAATCCTCCGCTGGCTAGATGCAATCAAATTTTTTAAACATTCAGTTGCTGT
>CAYXAN010000169.1:0-4747 GCA_964461705.1 uncultured Sarcina sp.
TGAGCTGCTGGAGGCTGCGGAAATTGACGGGGCAAGCCGATGGAGATCCTATATATCGATTATTTTGCCCTTGTCCAGACCGGGGATTGCCACCATTACGATCTTTGCCTTTATGAGCACATTTTCGGATTTCCTCGGACCTTTGCTCTATGCCAACAACAGCAACCACTATACCCTTTCACTTGGCCTGTATTCGTTCATGAACGAGCACACCGTGGATTGGGCCGGCATGATGGCTGCGGTTACGATGATGATGATACCGATCATGCTGGTGTTCCTGTTCTGTCAGAAGTATCTGATGGATGGAATCTCAACATCGGGATTGAAGGGATAGGCAACTTCGGAAGGAGAAAGAGAAAATATGGAGATCAGGAAAAAGAAGGTTTTATATGTTCCGCTGGATGACCGCGACTGCAATTACAATTTCCCTTATTTTCTTGGATTAATGACAGATGATATGGAGGTGGATCGGCCTCCGATCGAATGGATGGGGGAATTGAAAAAGCCTGCCGACCGCACCAAAATCTGGAACTGGCTTTTCGAAAACGTGTCGGACAGTGAATACTGCATTTTGTCGGTGGACACCCTGATTTACGGGAATATCGTCAATTCGAGAACGCATCATCTGCCTGTGGAGGAGTGCCTTGCCGGGCTCGAAAACTTCCGGAAATTAAAGAAGATTAACCCGAAGGTGCATATTCATGCGTTTAATTTGGTGGCGCGAGTAGCTGCCTATGACAGCAGTCAGGAGGATCCGGATTACTGGGCGGATTACGGCAAGGCAATCTGGAGGTATACATGGCTGCTCGATAAGGAAAGCCAGGGAAAGGCAGATCCGGAGGAAAGGGACGAGATTCCTGCACTGAAAGACAGGATTCCGTCGGAGTTTCTGGAGGACTTCCTTGCCCGCAGAAGGATTGATCGGCAGGTCAACCTGGGAAGTGTGGAACTGACAAAAGAGGGCGTATTTGATATTCTGACCATTCCCAAGGACGACACGGCAGAATACGGATACGCGGCGATGGATCAGGCAGCGGTCGCCAAAAAGGTTCAGGAATACCGGCTTTACGATCGGGTTTATGTTTATCCCGGAGCGGATGAGGCCGGGAGCGTGCTGTTCGCACGTGTGTTCAACCTGGCTCATCAATATCAGCCGGTGGTGTACGTCAGATATTCCTCCGTGAACGGCATGCATGTGATTCCCAAATACGAGGATCGGCCGATCGGTGAGAGCGTAAAGTGGCAGATTACATCGGCAGGAGGCCTGATCACACCGACACCGCAGGATTCGGACTGTATGCTGGCCTTAAACTGCAGCGGAACGTCACAGCTGGAAAGCGAAGATCAGTGGAAGAAGACCGTTGCCTTTAAAAACAACACGAACAGCGAAGAGCTTCTTCGATACATTCAGTACTATCACAAAAAATATCAAAGAGCGATCGGAGTTTCCGATGTCTCAACCTGCAACGGCTGCGACAACGAGTTCATGGAGAATGCATGCAGCCACGGGATCTTTGACATGATTGAGGCGATCGGCGGATGGAATACGGCAGAAAATACCAACGGGGTCGTCATTGCACAGATGATGATCGCAAGCTATTACGCCAGATTTTACGGTAGGAAGGAACAAAAATCCGTAGCGGATACCTTTATTGCGAGATCACTCATTGCAGATTGGCTCAGTCAGTCCAACGTAGCGATTGATTTCGGAAGAAGATATGCGCCCGAACATGGAATTCATCCGTACAGGCTGCATGAGCACATGAAAGAGGTGACGGATTTTTACGAAAAGCACCTGGATCAGCTGCTGGAGGAGAAGCTGCATCATCAATTAAAAGGCAAGCATATTGTTCTGGACAGGGTACGCTTCTCCTGGGACGGAGCATTTTACTTTGCCGTGGATTGTGAGCTGCAATAACCTGCATATGATGAAGGTTTCAAAGCAGAGCATTGGGAGTGTCTTATGCAGACACGCTTTAGGAGGAAGAAATGGACAGGCAAGAGCTGTTCTGTAAGATAAAGGGCGGTTTGATCGTCTCATGTCAGGCACTGAAAACAGAACCGTTATATGGATCCTATATTATGTCAAGGATGGCGTTTGCGGCGCAGGAGGGCGGAGCAGTAGGAATCCGGGCAAATACGCCGGAGGATATCCTGGAGATCAAGAAGGCAGTGGACTTGCCGGTAATCGGCCTTTTCAAGGTAGAATATCCGGATTCGGAGGTTTATATCACTCCGACCATGAAAGAGGTGGATGCGTTGATGGAGGTTCATCCGGACGTTATCGCCATGGACGCAACGGATCGTCCGCGCCCCGGAAAAATCAGTCTGGAGGAGCTTTTCCCTCAGATCAAGGATAAATATCCCGATATGCTGTTTATGGCAGATTGCTCCTGCTATGAAGATGCCGAAAGGGCACAAAGGCTGGGATTTGATATAGCCGGTACAACCATGCGCGGTTATACTGCGGCGACCAAGGGGATTGCAATCCCGGATTACGAGCTGCTGCATAAAATGACGAATGAGCTGGATATTCCGATCATTGCAGAAGGCGGCGTGTGGGAAGTGGGACAGCTGAAAAGAGTCTTCCAGGAGCCGGTGCTTGCGGCAGTTGTCGGCACGGCAATTACAAGACCGCGGGATATTACACGGCGCTTTGTTCAGGCAATTATGTGAAACCAAGGGGTGTTCTTCGCATCGGAAGAATGCCCCTTTTTGTGAGGAAAACAATGAGAATAACAACGGAAAGCCACGAGTATGAATTGCTGCTGTCCGAGCTGCAGCCCGCCCTTGAAAGAACAGCGGCAGATGAGGAGTATGTGCTGACAGCCGAACAAAGGAACATTCCGGGCTATCGATACAGAAAAGAGGCAGGAAAGCTGTATGTTTCATACGGGAGTGTGCCGGATCTTTGCAGGGGACTGGCTGCAGCTGCAGGAAACGGGGAAAAGAGCGGGGAAGAGAGAAGATGCTTTGAACAGTTCGGTTATATGCTGGACTGCTCCAGAAATGCGGTGGCAAAGCCGGCGGCATTGAAGAAGTTCATCCGGATGCTTGCGATGATGGGGTATCAGTTTCTGGGACTCTATATGGAGGACACTCTGCAGGTAGAGGAGGAGCCGCTCTTGGGAAACCAGCGGGGAGCCTATACAAAGGAGGAGCTTCGGGACGTCATTTCCTATGCGGCAATCTTCGGAATGGAGCTTCGGCCGTATGTGCAGACATTGGCGCATTTTAATCAGATCACACGATACGAGCACTATCAGCAGTTTATCGATACCGATGACATCCTGTTGGCCGGAGAGGAAAAGACATATGAGTTTCTGGACCATTATCTGAAAGCGATATCGGAGGCATTTGCGTCCCGGGTGATCAATATCGGCATGGACGAAGCGCATATGGTGGGACTTGGAAAATATCTGGACAGACATGGCTTCGAGGAGCGCACGGAGATTCTCTACCGGCATTTGCAAAGGGTAGTGGATATCTGTCATCGATATCAGCTTCAGCCGCAGATGTGGAGTGATATGTTCTTCCGTCTGGCGTATAACGGGGAATACTATGTGGACGGGCAGCCGTGCATGGAAAGGGTGTCGATTCCGGAAGGAGTGGAGCTGGTCTACTGGGACTACTATTCAAAGGACAAGGAGCGGTATTCTCAAATGCTGAGCCGGCACAGAAAAATGACAGAGAAGATCGGATTTGCGGGAGGCGCATGGAAATGGACCGGTTTTACGCCCCATAACCAGTACAGCATAGAAATCGGAAAGGCGGCTCTTTCCGCGTGCCGTGACAATCAGATTTCCTCCGTTGTCATTACCGGTTGGGGAGATAACGGTGCAGAGGCCAGTGCCTTTTCTGTTTTGCCGGCGCTTTTTGCGGATGCGAACGAAGCCTACATTACAATTGGCGATAGTGCAAAGGAAAATCCCGCAAAAGGGCCGGGATTGCCACAGGAAGCATTTGCGGGGATCACCGGGATCCGCTTTTCGTGCTGCATGCAGATGGATGCTGCCAATCCCTTCCAGGAGCAAGGGGCGGAGGTAAACAACGCGGGAAAATTCCTTCTGTACAATGACCCCCTGCTGGGCACGATGGATTCTGTGGCTGATCAGCTCCCTTCTCGCTATTATGAATCGGCCGAGGAACGATTGTCTGCGGCACTGGAGCGCACCGGGGATACCGATCTGACATATATGCTGAAAACGCAGAGGAGCCTTTGCAGCGTTCTTTGCAAAAAGGCATCTCTTGGCACGGAAATTCGAAAAGCCTACCGTGATCGTGACCGGATGTCCCTGCAAAGAATTGCAGATGAGGAAATCCCGGAGATCATCGAAAGACTGAATCGGTTTTATCAGGATCTGCAGGAACAATGGGATAGAGAAAATAAAGCCTATGGCTTCGAGATCCAAAGCATCCGCATCGGCGGCCTCCGGCAGAGACTGCTGGACACAGCAGAACGAATCAACGACTTTCTTGACGGAAAGGCGGAAGCGATCGAGGAGCTGGAAGGGGAGCACCTGCCCTTCCGTTACGTCGAAGAAGCAAACATAAGGTCACTGGATTACAACAGCTGGAGCAATATCGTCAGTCCGTCAGTGATTGGATGAGGAAAGTGTTGTATGATGCCTTGTCTATTTCCCAAAATCAAGTTTTTTTCATTTTTGGGAAATAGCTCTGTTGATGCCAACTGTTTTTGTTATCCTCCTTTGGCGGAAGACTGGTATGATGTCAGTAGGGACAGCAG
>CAYXAN010000170.1:0-4740 GCA_964461705.1 uncultured Sarcina sp.
GTCCGTTCTCCTGGCGGCGCTGTGCATCTGCCTGATGATGGGACTGTACCAGGCCGGCATCGGCAGCACCTGCCTTCTGTCGCTTTTTGTCCTTCTGTACTCACTGGTCCGTGAGTCTCTTGGCGGAAAGGACAGCTCGCACGGAGCCAAGACAATGCGGATTTCCTTTCTGCTGCAGATTGCGGCAGCCACTTTCATCGGCGGCATCCTGTACGTCCTTCTCATGAAGCTGAGCTTTGCCGTCACCGGCACAACAGCCAGCGACTATCAGGGGCTTTCCGAGCTTTCCTTCACCTACCTTCTGTCCGAGCTTCCTTCCGCCGCAGCACACGGCTACCTTGCCCTGCGGCACTACTTTGCAGACGGTGTTTTTCGCTCCAGCCGCCTGATCGGAAGCTTCCTTGTCCCTGTGCTGTATCTGCCCTTCCTTCTTGTTCTCCTGTGGTGCCTTTGCAAAGTAAAAGCCGCTTCGCTTCGCTGCGCAGTCCTGTTTGCTGCAGGAATCCTGATCTCTCCCGTTGCCGCCAACTGCTTCTATCTTGTGGCGCCCGCAACGGAAACCCATATGCAGATGACCGTTTCCATGGGGCTGCTTCTTCCCCTGATCCTTGGTCTTACAAAGCTTCTTCCCATCCGGTATGACGACAGACGTGACAGACGCTTTGCCCCCGGCCGCACGGCAGCCATCCTGGTGCTTCTTGCCGGCATCCTGGTTCTCTACGGAAACGCCCTGCAATGCATCACGGATCAATATGCCATGCTGGTCGGACGCCGTGCCACACAAACCCTGGCAGAGAGCATTCTGGCAGAGGCAAACCGGCAGGGCTATGACCTGATAAACGGCCAGCTCCTCATCACGGATTCCCCTCATTCCTCCAAAACCTTCTGCACCGCAGACCTCTACAATGAGGCCAACAGCTATGCTCAGTACGGCAACTGGTCGCACGATGTTGCATTTTCCCGGGTATCCTGGAGCAAATTCTATTCCAATTACCTGCGGATCAATGTATCCTTTGCCGTCGGTGATACAGAGACCACCATCGCTTCCCTGCCCGAGGTCGCGGCGATGCCGTCCTACCCCGCAGCAGGCTCCGCGCAGAACGTATACGGCGTGCTGGTGGTAAAGCTGGGAGAATAATCGGGTTAACAGAACTGCCCGGATTATTCCTGCGCTGTCCTCGTGACATACATTGACAGACTCCTGTCACAAAGATAATATGCACCCTCCCGCTCATAATAGCCGATGTTGTCATGCTGCAGATATTGCAGGGCGTTTTCCCAGTCGGAGGTGATGACCAGTGTGGTGCCGATGTCTCCGGTTTCCTTGATATATGCCGCACGCTCCGCGGCCATCTCGCCTGCTGCGGTATAATCCCCGCTGTTGGCTGTCGAAAAGGCCAGCTTCATCCCGTGCTTGAGTGCCGGGATGGACAGTTTCCTTGTGCCGTCATAATACATGTCGTTCACGAAATAATCCGTATGCGCCATCAGGTCATTTAAGGGCTCCTCATTCAGCACAGAGGTGCTCGATGCCTTCTCTGCCATCTGGGCATGCTTCTGCGCGATGCAGGGATGCAGGTCATACAGCTGCAGCAGCACCACCGCGCCCAATGCGGCAAGTGCCCATGCCGAACTCTCCCGTCTTCCCTTCCGTCCGATCAGCCTCCAGAGCCCATCTATGACGCAAAGGAAGATCATATAATACACCGGATAAAACAGCCGGGAGCTTGCGCGAAAAATCCCGCAGATCTCCAGCACGGATTCCGGCAGCGGAATCGTCAGGACCGTCGTATCATTCCAGGTGACCACATTGCTTGCGGCAAACAGCCAGCAGGCAAGAAGCAGCAGCACTGCAGCACCGTTCCTTCTCCACCATCCGCACCGCTGCACTGCGGCGCCGTTCTTGTTCCGCCCTTCGTCCTTCTGCTCCGCATCCCAGGCGGCTGCGGCCCTCTGCCGTCCCATCGCAGCAAGCTTCTGCCCTGCGGCAAGAACCGCAGCTGCCAAAAGCCCCGCCATGATCCCCACGCCAAGATAATTGAAGCCATCGTAATTGCCCAGTGTCTGCGGCAATGCCGAAAGGAAAGAGGACCAGCGGTATCCGCCGAGGCTGGAGGGATTCCACAGCGCGTTCAGATTCATGGAATAGTAGCCATAGCCGTCCCGCGAGGTCTGCACATTGGTTCCCAGAACTCCAAGCACACAGCCGGTCAGATAGGTGACCAGCAAATCCGCCGCGGCAAGGATCACGCCGCGACAGCTTTTGCGCCGCAGGTCCTCCGCCGCGCTCAGCACCAGAAACACCGCCGTCATGGGAAGAAAATACGGATGAATCCCGATGGCCAGAACCAATAGTGCCAAAAAACCTCCGTAATGGCCCGCCTTGGGCGTCTGCCTGTGGCAAAGCCACAGATCCATGGCAAACAGAATCAGCCATTGGGAGCCCAGAGCCGTATGACGGAGCGATCGCTCCAGCAGGATCGGCGCAAAGAGGAACAAAACCGATCCCAGCACCGAATATGCCGTGTGCCGGGTTCTGTGCCGCACCAGGCGATAGGCGGCCACTCCCTGCAGCACGTAGCACAGGAGGGCATACCAGCCAAAATACTGAAACGTCTCCGGCAAAACGAAGCGGAACAGCTTGCAGATCACCGCGGCCCAGGGAATGCTGTCCGTAAAGGAAATGCAGGTCCCGCTCCCGCAGGCCATGTCCGACGCCATGCCGATCGGAAAGCTCCAGTCCGAATTGCGGAAGGCAAGCCAGCCCGAATAATGCTGTATAATATCCGTCTCATCATACCCTGCCATGATCCAGGCATCGTTGGTCACCCGGAGCGGAGCAGCTCCGTACAGCAACAGGAAGGCCAGCACGCCCAAAAGCCCTGCCAGCACTGCTCCTGCCAGGACATGGTCATGCCTCCCTCCGGTCCGAATGCGGCCCTCCTTCCCTTCCGTTTGGGTGCAATCCATCTTAGCTCCCGACAGGGCGCGGCCTCCTTTTTCCCTGACCCGGTCCTTTTCCTGCGCCGGTGCGTACGCCCCCCGCGCGTTGGCAAACAAAATGCGCAGAAGCTCAGCATTTCCCTTAAGAAAGCTGATTTTGGTCGGGGTCTTTCCCTTGGCCGGATAGGCTCTCGTCACCGGAATCTCACAGGCCTTCATGCCAAGCTGCGTAGCACGTACCGACAGATAGGCCAAAAGCTCATAGGTCATAAAGACGTCCCGCAAGGGCTGCACCCTTTCGTCCCGAAGATACCGGGCGGAATAGCCGCGGAAATTATTGGTGGTATCCGTAAAGCGGTGCTGCGCTGTGAGCGAGATAACCGGCGCATGAAGCAGACGAACAGAAAGACTGCGAATCCACGGCGTATTGACCGCCCTCCCTCCCGCTACAAAGCGGGAGCCCTGAATGAAGTCATATCCCTCCTGAAGCTTTTCGACAAAGGACGGGACATCCTCAATGCTGTCCTTGTCATTTCCATCCACGGTGATGATCCCCTGATATCCCCTCTCCAATGCCCACCAGAAGCCCATCCGCAGCTGTGCGCCCTGCCTGCCCGCATCCTGCTTGGTCAGGAGGGTGTTCACCTGCAGCCCTTTCAACAGCTCCGGGTCGGTGCTGCCGTCGGTAGAGCCGCCGTCGCAAAGAACAATGTCCGCCGTCTTCGAAACGCCCGCCCTTGCCGCACGCTCCAGTTCTCTTCGGATCCGGTCTCCTTCATTGATGATGGGAATCAGAACCACATAATCCTTCTGTCTCGGTTCAAATTCCGCGGCATGAAAGTGCGGCACGCCCTGCCGCCTGTCATATTCCCTTTCCGTCATAACCTCTCCTGTACACCCGTCTCATGTACACCTGCAACGCCTCAATACTACCACCTCTGCAGGATATTCTAAAGGAAACCTCCGGTGGAACGCACGGATTTGCAATGGAAATAAAGGCAAGGATCCGTCAGCCTGACGCTTCGCGCGTCAGGCAGGCCATCGCCTGCTCCAGCCTCTCCGGGTCGGTCGTCTTCATTTCAATGGAAAGATACCCCTGATACCCCTCCTCCTGCAGAAGGTGCAGCACCTTTCGATGCAGAGTCCTCTCCTGAACCTGCTCCAGTCCCGGCTCGCTGATATGAACGTGTGAGATCAAGGACACCCGTCCCCGCAGCTCCTGCGCGCTTTCTTTGTTGGCGATCATGGTGCCAAGATCCAGATTCACCCCGATCCCCGGCGTCCCCAGAGCTTCGGCAAAGGCAAAAGCCTGCGAGGTTTCGTTCAGGAAATTGGTGTGATACATCGGCGGATTGGCCTCCAGCCCGATCACCCTGCCATGCTCTGCCGCATAGCGTCCGGCAGCACCGAAGAACTCACAGGCAATCTCTTTCCATTCCGCCTCTTCCATTCCATCCGGAATATTGCGGTTTTTCGGACAGCCGAACACCAGATTCCGGCAGTCCATGGCCGCCGCATAATCGATCGCCTTTTGAGTGTAGGCAAGCAGCGCCTCCCTCTCCTCCTTGCTGCTAAACAGCAGCTCCTGCCGCCCAAACCAGATCGACTGCATGGAGGGAAGCGCAAAGCCCCACCGATCCTGCAGCTTCCTTTTCCAGCTCAGGGACTCCTCCGGATGAAGATAAGGATCCTTGGGGACAATTCGGGTCGGTGCAACCTCCAATCCGGCAAAGCCGGCCTCCCGCATTGCGCCGTACATCCGATCGTCCTGCTCCTTTGTCCAGCCGATGTTGGAAA
>CAYXAN010000171.1:0-4737 GCA_964461705.1 uncultured Sarcina sp.
CAATCGAGTCGCCGGTGTGTACGCCGACAGGATCGATATTTTCCATGTTGCAGACGGTGATGCAGTTGCCTGCGCCGTCGCGCATGACCTCGTACTCGATTTCCTTCCAGCCGGAGATGCAGCGCTCCACCAGAACCTGTCCCACACGGGAAAGACGAAGGCCGTTTTCCAGAATCCTTCGAAGCTCCGCCACGTTGTGAGCAATTCCGCCGCCGGAGCCTCCCAGCGTGTAGGCCGGGCGCAGAACCACAGGATACCCGATCTTCTCCGCAAAGGCCACACCGTCCTCAATGTTCTCCACGACCTCGGAGGCGGCAACCGGTTCCCCGATCTTCTCCATGGTCTCCTTGAACATTTCGCGGTCCTCGGCCTTCTTGATGGTAAGCGCCGTGGTGCCGAGAAGCTTCACCCCCTGTTTGTCCAGAAAGCCGGACTCCGCCAGCTCCATTCCCAGATTCAGCCCGGCCTGTCCGCCAAGCGTGGGCAGAATGGAGTCCGGCTTCTCCTTTTCGATGATCTTTTCCAGAACCTTTGCGTTTAAGGGCTCGATATAAACCTCATCCGCAATGTCCTTATCGGTCATGATGGTGGCAGGATTGGAGTTGACAAGACATACCTCCACCCCTTCCTCTTTTAAAGACCGGCAGGCCTGCGTTCCCGCATAGTCAAACTCGGCCGCCTGCCCGATGACAATGGGACCGGAGCCAATGACCATTACCTTTTTGACGTCTTCTCTCTTTGGCACGATTATCGGTTCTCCTTTCCGCTTACTGTCGTCATATGCCCTTTTCTGATGTTCGCTATAAAGCGGTCAAACAAAAAGCCCGAATCCTGCGGGCCGGGGCAGGCCTCCGGATGGAACTGCACCGTGAAAATATTCTTGTTCTTATACACCAGGCCCTCATTGGTTCCGTCATTGACGTTGCAAAACAGAGGCTCCGCGATCTTAGGATCCACGGATTTCTCATCCACGGCGTAGCCATGATTCTGGGAGGAGATGTACACCCTGCCGGTGGTCAGATCCTTCACCGGGTGGTTGCCGCCGCGATGGCCGTACTTGAGCTTGTAGGTATCGCTGCCGGTGGCCAGAGCCATCAGCTGGTGTCCGAGGCAGATGGCAAAAATCGGCACATCGCTCTCATACAGCTTTCTCACCTGTGCAATGACCTCCGTATTCTCCTTCGGATCGCCGGGGCCGTTGGAAATCATGATGCCGTCCGGCTTTGCCGCAAGGATTTCCTCCGCGGAGGTTCCTGCAGGATAAACCGTGACATCGCAGCCGCGCATTGCAAGGCTGCGGGCAATGTTCTTCTTGTACCCGACATCCAGCAGGGCGATGTGAAGACCGGTGCCGTTCAGCTTGCGGATCAGGCTGGGGCGCGGCTCCTTGAGGCTCTTGTCTCCCTTTTGGCAGCGCTCGAAGCGTTCCGCGTCAAATACGGCATGACCGGACAGGGGGCCGTTGTCGGAAAGCTCTCTTGTGCCGGCAATCTCCAGCTTTTCCCTGCAGGTCACCTTCTCCACCACCTGACCGCAGGTATAGGCATGAAGCTTTGGAAGAATGGCGTCCAGATCATACTTCTCATCCGTTGTCACCATCCCGTTCATCGTCCCCTGCTCCCGAAGGAGCTTTGTCAGGGCTCTGGTGTCGATCCCTTCAATGCCGGGGATGTCGTAGCGCTTCATGTAGGAATCCAGGGTTTCATCGCTTCGGAAATTGGAGGGCTCCCTGCAGGCCTCCCGCACAATCAGTGCATCCGGCCAGGGCCTGTCGGACTCCATGTCCTCCAGACAGATGCCGTAGTTGCCGATCAAGGGATAGGTCATGCACACCGCCTGTCCTGCGTAGCTCGGATCTGTCAGTACCTCAGGATACCCTGCCATCGAGGTGTTGAAGACGATCTCGCTGATCACCTCTTTTGCTGCACCGAAGGAGCTTCCCGTGAAAACCGTTCCGTCCTCCAGAATCAAAAATGCCTTCATGCTCTATTGTCCCTTCCTGTCTTCGTTCCGCTCTTCTCCGATCACCGTTTCCCGTCGGCACGTCACATGAAGTATCTCACGCCGCTTTCGAAGATGCGCAGATCCTGCTCGCCCACAATGTTGACGGCAACATGTCTGCCGATTCGTTCGGAATGGCACATCTTTCCGAACACTCTTCCGTCCGGACTGGTAATGCCCTCAATCGCCATGTAGGAGCCGTTGATGTTCCATTCCTCATCCATGGTGACGCTGCCGAAAGGATCGCAGTACTGCGTTGCCACCTGTCCGTTTGCAAACAGCTTCTCCAGCCATTCGGCCGGCGCAACAAAGCGCCCTTCTCCGTGGGATGCAGGGTTGACGTACACGCCTCCTGGCTGTGCCTCCTGCAGCCAGGGGGATTTATTGCTGACCACCTTGATATAGGCCTCCTTGGAAATATGGCGGCCGATGGTATTGAAGGTCAGGGTCGGTGCATCCGCATCCTGACCGGTCAGAGCACCGTTCGGAACCAGTCCCAGCTTGATGAGAGCCTGGAAGCCGTTGCAGATGCCCAGCACCAGACCGTCCCGCTGCTCCAGAAGGTCCGTGACCGCTTCCTTGATCCGTTCGTTCCGGAAGCTGGTTGCGAAGAACTTCGCACTCCCGTCCGGCTCATCACCGGCAGAAAAGCCGCCGGGGAACATGATCATCTGTGCCCCCTCAATGGCCTTTCCGAACTCCTCCACCGAATCACGGATGTCTGTCGGCGTCAGATTGCGGAAAACGCGGATCTTCGTCCTCGCGCCCGCCCTTTCAAAGGCGGCCGCGGAGTCATATTCGCAGTTGGTGCCGGGGAATACCGGGATGAAGACCGTCGGCTGTCCCAGCTTGTGTCCGCAGACATGAACAGACTCCGCTTTATAAACCGGGCTTTCCACAGCCTCCCTTCCCTTTACGGCAACGGTGGGGAATACGCTCTCCAGCGTTCCCTTCCAGGCGGTCAGCGCCTCCTCCATGGAAACCCTGCTGCCCGCATATTCAAAGCCGTCGCCCTTGCCCAGAACGGTACCTACGATCTCGTAATCAACATCCTCCAGATTTTCTAAGGACGGAAGCTCCTCGGCACGAATCTCCAGAAGGATATCGCCCATTCCGTTGTCATAGAGGGAACGGACCGGAAGCTCCTCGTTAAAACGAACGCCCAGCTGATTTCCGAACGCCATCTTGGCCGCCGCTGCCGCAGCGCCGTAGCAGTCCAGCGCATATCCCGCTACAGCAGCCCCGGAGCGCAGCAGCTCCGTCAGCTTCTGGTACAGATCAATGACACGGTCATAGATCGGAATGTCAAATTCATCCTTCTCGATAAAGAAGCGAACCAGTACGTCGCCGGTATTCTTGAGCTCCGGCGTCACGATATCCTGGCTCCTTGCCGTATCTACCGCAAAGGAAACCAGGGTAGGCGGAACATCGATGTCCTTCCCCTTGTCCTCGAAGGTGCCTGACATAGAATCCTTTCCTCCGATGGAGGCTATGCCGTAGCCGATCTGCGCATCATACGCGCCAAGAAGAGCCGCAAAGGGCTGACTCCAGCGCTTCGGCTCCATGCTCATGCGGCGGAAAAATTCCTGGAAGGTAAAATGCAGCCCGCTGTAAGAGCCGCCGCCCGCGATGATCTTGGCGATGGACTGCGTCACGGCATAGATGGCTCCGTGATAAGGGCTCCAGCTGGACAGATAGGGGTCAAAGCCGTAGCTCATCATGGTGACCACATCCGTCTTGCCGCCAAGAACCGGAAGCTTTGCCGTCATGGTCTGGGTTTCGGTCAGCTGGTACCGGCCGCCGTAGGGCATGGTCACGGTTCCCGCTCCGATGGATGAATCAAAGCGCTCCACCAATCCCTTCTGGGAGCAGACATTCAGATCCTTCAGCAGGGCGGTAAAGGCCTTTGCAAAGACGGACCCTTCCATGGAATTCTCCGGCTGATCCTGCAGAGCCTCTCCGGCCCCGGCCGCCGCGATCTTTTTGAAATAATTTTCGTTTTCATCCGGCATTTCCACGACCACATCCGTTGCCTGATGTGCGCCGTTGGTATCCAGAAAGGCACGGGAGATATCGACAATGGCCTTTCCTCTCCAGTTCAGCACAAGATGAGGCCTTTCGGTCACCACCGCCACCGGGGTTGCCTCCAGATTCTCCTCGGCCGCATAGCGGAGAAATTCCTCCTTGTCCTTCGGAGCCACCACCACGGCCATACGCTCCTGCGACTCGGAAATCGCAAGCTCCGTGCCGTCCAGACCCTCATATTTCTTCGGAACAAGATCCAGATTCACATCCAGACCTGCCGCCAGCTCGCCGATGGCAACGGACACGCCGCCGGCTCCGAAATCATTGCATTTTTTGATAAGGTGCGACACCTCCGGACGGCGGAACAGCCTCTGGAGCTTTCGCTCCGTGGGTGCATTTCCCTTCTGCACCTCCGCACCGCAGGTCTCCAGGGACTTCTCCGTATGCTTTTTGGAGGAGCCGGTCGCCCCGCCGCAGCCGTCCCGGCCGGTTCTGCCGCCAAGCAGGATGATCACATCGTTTGGATCGCTGTTTTCACGGATGACATCGGAGCGTCTGGCTGCCCCCATGACCGCCCCGATCTCCATGCGCTTTGCCACATAGCCGGGGTGATAGATTTCCTTTACCTCGCCGGTGGCCAGACCGATCTGGTTGCCATAGCTGGAATACCCCTGTGCCGCGCCGGTGCACAGCTTCTTCTGCGGCAGCTTC
>CAYXAN010000172.1:0-4737 GCA_964461705.1 uncultured Sarcina sp.
ATGTCGGTATCGTTGATCTTTTCAGGAACTACCATAACACGAACTTCTCTGCCTGCCTGGACGGCATAAGAATTACTGACTCCTCTAAAACTGTTGGTGATTTCTTCAAGCTGCTTCAATCTGGAGGTATAAGTCTCCAGTGTTTCCCTCCTGGCCCCGGGTCTTGCAGCGGAAATGGTATCCGCAGCCTGCACAATGCAGGCAATCAGGCTGGCAGGCTCCACGTCGCCGTGATGAGACTCCACCGTATTGATGACGATGGCCGATTCCTTGTACTTGCGGCACAGCTCTGCGCCTAACTGCACATGAGAACCTTCCATTTCGTGATCTACAGCCTTGCCGATATCGTGCAGAAGCCCTGCCCGCTTTGCCATACGAACGTCCAACCCCAACTCACCGGCCAGAACGCCGGACAGCTGCGCAACCTCCACACTGTGCCGCAGCACATTCTGCCCATAGCTTGTGCGATAACGCAGCTTGCCGAGCAGGCGGATCAGCTCATGGTGAAGGCCGTGCACGCCAACCTCCAACGTTGCCGCCTCGCCTTCCTCCTTGATAACAGCTTCCACTTCCTTCTTGGCCTTTTCGACCATTTCTTCGATTCTCGCCGGGTGAATCCGTCCATCCACAATGAGCTTCTCCAGAGCAATTCTGGCAACCTCACGGCGAATGGGATCAAATCCGGAAATGACAACCGCCTCCGGTGTGTCATCGATGATAAGATCCACGCCGGTCATCGTCTCCAGGGTACGAATATTCCGTCCCTCACGACCGATGATCCGTCCCTTCATCTCATCGTTCGGAAGCTGAACAACAGAAATCGTCGCCTCTGCCACATGATCAGCCGCACACCTTTGAATGGCACTGATCACATACTCTCTGGCTCTCTTGTCCGCCTCCTCCTTCGCCTCCGTCTCGATCTCCTTGATCATGACGGCCGAATCATGTCTTGCAGCATCTTCAACAGTTTTTAAAAGATATTCTTTTGCCTGTTCCGAGGTAAGTCCTGAAATTCGTTCGAGTTCCTGTATGCGCTGTTCTCCAAGTCTTGCAACTTCTTCCTGCCTTTTCCGCAGCGATTCCTCACGAGATGCGAGTGACTGTTCCTTCCGTTCCAGTGCATCGCTCTTCCTGTCGATTGCCTCTTCCTTCTGCTGAACCCTGTGTTCGTTGCGCTGAACCTCATTCCGCCGGTCCTTGATTTCCTTATCAAGGTCGGCCTTGGCCTTCATGTTCTCTTCCTTAGCCTCTAAAAGAGCCTCGCGCTTCTTGTTCTCAGCAGCCGAAAGTGCTTCATCAATGATCGTTTTTGCCTTTTCCTCAGCACTGCCGATCTTCTGATCATCTTCCGCCTGAATGCGTTTTCTGGTCAGTCTGGCAGTCAACGGGACAGCAATCACGAGTGAGACCACAACCGCTGCAATTGAAATGATTGCAGACAGCATATTACAGGAGCACCTCCTTATTCAGTTTGCGTTGCAATTTTCCTCATGACGACGGATCCTTCGTTGAAGACGTACAAAGGTTCCAGGCATATCGTCATAAATCGGCAAAAAACAACGATTTAATATTACCCACTTTGTTAGTCGATGTCAAGGACGCACCGCCCTGCGAATCTGCTCCGTTGAATATCCTCTCCTTGCCAGAAAGGACATGATTTTTTGCGTTTCCTGCCAATCCGCTGTCTCCGGGTTATACCTTTTTTTCTGCAGAAGCTGCCGGATCTGTCCTTCTTCTTTCTCACCCGGGGCAATCCCGTTCTCCTCTTCCCATTCTGCAAAGGCTTCATCTGCCGGGGTGTCCGATATCCCCCGCCGCTTCAGATCCGCCCGAATTCTCCGCAAGCTCCGATCTTCGATATGCGCCAGCACATAATTCCGTGCATACCGCCCGTCATCCACATAGCCGGCCTTCTTCAGCGCATCGATTGCAGATTTAACGATATCCTCCGGATATCCCCGGTCATGCAGCTTGTCCGTAAGGGCTCCTTCTGTATAATCCATCTTCCCAAGGAGCTCCCCGCACGTACGAATTGCCCTGCGGTACAGGCTCTGCTGTATTTCCTCAAAAGCCGCATCCGAAAGCTCTTCGTTCAACCGGATCCCGTATTGCACAAGCTCCCGATTTGTCAGAATAAAGCTCCGGTCGAAATCAATCTGAACCCGCATCTTCGTCTTCCCTGTCGGGGAAAGGGCTGTAATCGTCATACGTTTTCAGCCGAACTCTCCGGCTCTTCAGGCAGGCTCGCCGGAACTCTGGCGCCATTCGGATCCAGACCGAAATGCTCTCTCACTTTTTTGTCAATTTCATAGAGAATGTCCGGATGCTCTTCCAGATATTTCTTGGCATTCTCACGTCCCTGCCCGATTCTGTCGCTGCCGTAGTTGTACCATGCACCGCTCTTGGCCACGATGTCGCTGCTTACCGCCAGGTCCAGCACATCGCCTGCATAGGAAATTCCCTTTCCGAACATGATGTCAAATTCCGCCTCCTTGAACGGCGGTGCAATCTTGTTCTTAACCACCTTGACGCGCGTATGATTGCCCACGACCTCACCGCCTTGCTTGATGGATTCGACGCGGCGAACATCCAGACGGATGGATGCATAGAATTTCAATGCACGACCGCCGGTGGTTGTCTCCGGGCTTCCGAACATGACACCGACCTTTTCACGAAGCTGATTGATAAAGACCACGGTGCAGTTCGATTTGGAAATCACTGCAGTCAGTTTGCGGAGTGCCTGGCTCATCAGTCTCGCCTGCAGACCCACATGCGCATCTCCCATATCGCCGTCAATCTCCTGTTTGGGCACAAGCGCAGCGACCGAGTCCACCACCACAATGTCAATGGCACCGGAGCGTACCATTGTCTCCGCGATTTCCAGTCCCTGCTCGCCGGAGTCGGGCTGAGAAATATACAGGTTGTCAACATCCACGCCTATGCTGCGTGCGTAGACAGGATCCAGCGCGTGTTCCGCATCGATAAAGCCTGCGATGCCGCCTCTTCGCTGTACCTCTGCAATCATGTGAAGGGTCAGCGTCGTCTTGCCGGATGATTCCGGACCGTAAATCTCAACCACTCTGCCCTTCGGTATCCCCCCTAATCCCAATGCGATATCCAATGCCAGGGATCCGGTCGGTGTTGTCTCTATGTTCATCACAGTAGAGGAATCCCCCAGCTTCATTACCGCACCTTTTCCGTAATTCTTCTCAATCTGGGCAATCGCGGCATCCAGCGCCTTCCGCCGTTCATCTTGATTCATCGCCATGGCTTTACTCCCTTCCTTGTGTTCGATTCACCGGCTGCTGTTCATGATACGTCACACCGTTCTCCCGGCGCACCATCGAACATCTGTTCTGCAGTATAGCATTTTACTCCCCTTCGTGCAATACACGACACGCTGCATATACAACATTGCAAATGGATTGGATCTGCGGGGGAATCCCCTGATATGACAAGAGCCGATGGGTTCTTTCCCATCGACTCTCACAGTATACGACGTTCTGACGCGTGGTGCAACGGCAGCCCTTTCGCAACGTTGCAGGACAGTTCTTCAGACGTATCTGTTTAGCAGCCGCATCTCGATTTTCCTTCGGAAAACCTCGATGTGGCTGCTAAACAGATACTTTTAGACAACAAACGACATGAGACCCACCTTAGATATCTGAAGCTCTGCAATGATCATTCCCATCAGCTCCTTCTGCTGCGGGCGAATGGAAGCAAGCTCCTCCGGTGTCAGTGTTCGCTCTTCAAAAAGGATTTCCGTATCTCCCTTTCGATTGGTCTTCTCCTTCCGCACATAGACGCGGATCTTTGCCTTCAGCTGCCGATAGATCCTGCAGCTTTCATCTCCGAGGGCCAGATAATACAGATGACTCTCCAGTGTCGTATCATCTGCCACCTCCTGCAGAATATGCTGCTTGATAATACAGCGGAATTTGTAGCTGACTTCCGTATCATCCAACAGCTCCCGATATGTGTACCGGGCCCCGATCTGCAGTACAGACAGGCTGTCCAGCATGTATTTATAATCCGCATCCCCCATTTCCGAATCCTCCGAATCAGCCTTTGCAATCCAGGCTCTCTATCTTGTTTGCGCAGATGCGAATGGCTTCCTGTATTTCCTCCTGTGTCACATCTCCTTCTGCCGCCAGTTCCTCAACGGTGACCTTTCGGCGAAGAGCCTCCGACAGCTCATTGGCCTTCTCCAGCACCTTGTTTGCCAGCTCTGCCGCCGTCTCATCTGCAGATACAGCATCCAGATTCTCTGCCACCAGGTCTTCCATCGCATTCATAATGCGTTCCGCCAGCGCCGCCTCCACCTCGTTGGGATCATCCAGAGGAGCCAGGAGCTTTGTGCCCCGCACAAGAGCCTCATTTCCGGCGCCGATCAGATCCTCCATGTAAACGCCCTGTCCGGCATACAGCTTCGCCAGGTCCACCACCTTCGGCAGCATCCACTCCGCGAGTTTTTTCTGTGCCGCGGGCTCTCCCGCCATGGCACGGATCTCGGCGGCCTCCAGTTCCCCTTGTGAAGGCTGCTCCAGCTCCTTTACCATCCGGCTGTATTCCTCGAGGTAATTGCTTTCCTCCTCCGACAGTTTCTCTTCCGCCTCCAGCGGGACATCGATCCCGATATTGTTGGCTGCCAGATAATCCTCCACCAGCTTTTCTTGGCGAGCGTCTAATTCCAGCTCGGAAAGAGCCTTGTCCAGCTGCTCTTTGTCGATCACGCCG
>CAYXAN010000173.1:0-4736 GCA_964461705.1 uncultured Sarcina sp.
GGGCTCTCCGCCTTCATCAGCTGCATGCTGTAGCCGCTTGCCGCAGGCATAATGGCCAGCATGAACACGATGACGCCCATGCCTCCGATCCAGTGTGAGAGGCTCCTCCACAAAAGGGTTGCGTGGGAGGCTGCCTCCACGTCCGTTAAAATGCTGGCTCCTGTCGTGGTAAAGCCCGAGATAATCTCAAAAAGCGCATCCGGATAGGAGGGAATGTCACCGCACAGGACAAAGGGCATTGCGCCGAATACCGACAATAGTATCCAGGACAGTGCCACACTGACCATTCCCTCTCTGGCATACAGAACAATTTTGTCCGGCTTTTTCAGGGTCAGCAGCACGCCTGCGGCAAAGCACACCAGTGCCATCAGAAGATAGGCTTTTCCGGCTCCCTCACGATAAATCAGATCCGTCAGCGCCGGCAGAAGCAGCAGAACCCCCTCGATCTTCAGGATCTGTCCCTGTACATAACGAACAATGGAATAACGCACCTTACCGTACCTCGAGTATGTCCATGATATCGCCAAAGCCCTTATTCGTCGTAAAAATCACCACGCTGTCCCCCACCTCAATGGTGGTGGCGCCGCTGGGCATAATGGTTTTGCCGTTTCGAATGATGCTGGCCACCAGCACATTCCGCCTGATGGCGAGCTCCGCCAGAGGAATCCCCACCACAGGAGACTTCTCCCGGATCAGAAACTCCAGCGCCTCCACCTTGTCCTCAATCACGTTATACAAGGTCTCCACATTGCTGCCGATGGAGTTCTGCATGGCACGGACATAGCTGACAATGGAATCGGAGGTGATGTCCTTCGGGTGAACCAGACTGTCCAGTCCCAGCTTGTTCAGAACAACATCCAGATTGGTGCGGTTGGACTTGGTGACCACCTTGGCCCTTGGATTGACCTGCTTTGCAAAAAGGGACATGAAAATGTTCTGCTCATCTATACCGGTCAAAGACACAAAGGACTCGCAGGTCTCAATGCCCTCCTCGCGCAAAACCTCCTGATCCGAGGCGTCACCGCACAGAATCAGTGCCTCGGGAAGCGCCTCAGCCAGCTCCTTGCAGCGATTCCTGTCACTTTCCACAATCTTTACGCGGATACCGGAGCTGATCAGGAGCTTTGCAAGATAAAAGGCGATTTTGCCGCCCCCCACAATCATGGTATCGCTCACCCGCCGGATGTCCACCCCAAGACGGGCAAAAAACCGCTTCGCGTCCTTCGGAGCCGAGACAATGCTGACGGTGTCCCCTCCCCTCAGGATAAAATTGCCGCCCGGAATGATGGCCTCATCCGCGCGCTCCACAGCGCCGACCAGAATCCGGGAGCTGAGCCTGCCCGGCAGCTCGCTCAGAGCTGTCCCGTCCAGAAGGGAGCCCTCCGGAATGACAAACTGCAAAAGCTCTGCATGTCCGCCGGCAAAGGTCTCAATCTTAATCGCCGAGGGAAACCGCAGGAGCCTCGCAATCTCCTCCGCAGCCGCGTATTCCGGATTCACGGTCATGGACAGACCCAGCTCCTCCTTGATGTATCCGATTTCCTGGCTGTACACAGGGTTTCGAACCCGGGCGATGGTGCTGCAGCTTCCCACCTTTCTGGCAAACAGGCAGCACAGAAGGTTCTGCTCGTCCGAATCCGTCACGGCAATCAAAAGGTCGGCATCCTCCACTCCGGCCTCCTTCAGAACGGAATAGCTGGCACCGTTTCCGACAACGCCCAATACATCATACTGGGCGGACACGTCCTCCGTTACCGAAGGGTCCACATCAATCACCGCAATGTCATGCTCCTCCTTCGACAGGCATCGCACAATGGTCTGCCCCACCTTGCCGCATCCTACCACAATGATATGCATCGCCTGTATCCGCCTCCTTCGGAACCGCCTCGCGGCAGAACTCCCCGCCGCGGCTCATCTCCGCGGCTCATCTGCCGGCCCGCAGCAGGGAGTCCGCCCGACACCCATCGTTCGACATCCATCGTCCGATATCTATACCTCAAACATCAGGTCTTCATAGGTCGGGAACGGCCACGCCGCCTTATCCACATAGGTTTCCAGAAGGTCGCAGGGGGTCCGCAGCGCCGTCATGGCCGGCTTCACCACATCCTTGTAATAAAAGGCTCTTTCCTTACCGTCCGGAAGAGCGGCCGCCTCCTCCGCTACCCTGCGGAGCTCATCCAGGGCGGTCTGCGCCCTGTCAATTTCATCCGCGATCTTCTGCAGCTTTTCCTTCTCTGCCCGGAACACCGCCCCGGCCTGCTGCACGGCAATGATGGTGTTGGCCAGATCCCTCTCGTATTTCATGCAGGCAGGGATAATCTGCCGCTCCGCCATGTCGATCATGGTAAGCGCTTCGATGTTGATGGTCTTGGCGTAGGTCTCGTAGGTGATCTCCTGGCGTGATTCCAGCTCTGTCCTGGTAAAAATATGGAACTTGCCGAACAGGTTCACCGCCTTTTCGGTCGTCAGAACCTCCGCCGCCTCAATCATGCTGGGAATATTGGGCAGACCGCGCCGCGCCGCCTCCTCGACCCAGGCCTCCGAATATCCGTCCCCGTCGAATACGATCCGCAGATGCTCCGTCAGGTTGGTCTTGATCAGATCGTGAACGGCCAGCTCAAAATCATCCGCCTGCTCCAGGACATCTGCCGCCTCGCAAAAGGCCTCCGCCACAATGGTGTTCAAAATCGTCGTGGAGCCCGCAACGGAATCCGCGGAGCCCACCATGCGGAATTCAAACTTGTTGCCGGTAAAGGCAAACGGCGAGGTGCGGTTGCGGTCCGTGGCATCCTTGGCAATGTCCGGCAGTGTGGAAACGCCGGTATGAAGGACGCCCCCTTCAATGTGATTTTCCGCCGTGCCGGTCTCCACCAGCTGGCGAACCACATCCTCCAGCTGACGTCCCAGGAACACGGATACAACCGCCGGCGGGGCCTCGTTGGCACCAAGACGCAGATCGTTGCCGACGTCCGAAGCGCTTTGGCGCAGCAGATCCGCATGGCGATCCACCGCCTTCAGAATGCAGGAGAGCACCAGCAGAAAGCGTACGTTCCGCTCCGGGGAATCGCCGGGATCAATCAGATTCACTCCGGTGTCCGAGGTCAGAGACCAGTTGTTGTGCTTGCCGGAGCCATTGACCCCGTCAAAGGGCTTTTCATGCAGAAGACAGCGCAGACCGTGATGATCCGCCACCCGCTTCATCGCCTCCATCACCAGCTGGTTGTGATCCGCCGCCAGATTGGCTGTCTCATAAATGGGTGCCAGCTCATGCTGGGCCGGAGCCACCTCATTGTGCTGGGTTTTGGCCGGAACTCCCAGCTTCCAGAGCTCCTCGTTCAGATCTCTCATGTATTCGCCCACCCGTTCCCGGATGACGCCGAAATAATGATCCTCCATCTCCTGCCCCTTGGGCGCCGGAGCACCGAACAGCGTTCTGCCGGTGAAAATCAGATCGGATCTCTTCAGATATTTGTCCTTGTCCACCAGGAAATACTCCTGCTCGGCCCCGGTGGAGGAGGTCACACGGGAAGCCGTGGTGTCTCCGAACAGGCGCATGATGCGCAGAGCCTGCTCGTTGATGGCCTCCATCGATCGAAGAAGGGGAGTTTTCTTGTCCAGAGCCTCTCCGGTATAGGAGCAGAATACCGTAGGTATGCACAGGGTCTTGCCGGTCCCGGACTCCTTTAAAAAGGCAGGACTGGTCACGTCCCATGCGGTATATCCCCTGGCCTCAAAGGTGGACCGCAGTCCGCCGGAGGGGAAGGAGGAGGCATCCGGCTCGCCCTTGATCAGATCCTTGCCGGAAAAGGCCGTCACCATGCGTCCCTCTTCATCCGGCGTGGAAATAAAGGAATCATGCTTCTCGGCCGTAATGCCGGTCAGAGGCTGGAACCAGTGGGTATAGTGCGTTGCCCCGTTCTCCATGGCCCAATCCTTCATCGCCTTTGCCACAACGTCCGCATCCTGTATCGAGAGGTCTCCGCCGTTGTCCATAACGCGCTTCAGATTTTTGAACACGCTCTTCGGAAGGCATTCCCGCAGCTTGCTGATGGTGAACACATTCTTCCCATACAGCTCTTCCAGTTTTGTTTTGACTGCATCCATACGCTGATTCTCCTATGCTGTACCTGTACACGCTGCCCACATCATACCTTTTTCCGTGTCAGCCGTCCATGCGCAAAATATCACCTTTTTGGGCATCGGCGGATAATCCGGCATAGAGGACCTGCTGCGGATGCGGGGCGCTCTCCACCGATTCCCCCTCCGGCGTTGTAAGCTCCAGCACCCTTGCCGGAATATCCCGGCCATCCGGCTTCATGATTTCGATCGTATCCCCGACGGAAAACTTATTGCGCTGTGTAAAGCGGACCCGGTGATTCTTCACCTCCTCGGCAATTCCCAGCCAGACGGACTCATTCACATAGGTGTTGCTGTCGTATACCATGGACTCCGCCTCCGGTCTTCCGTAGTAGAAGCCGGTGGTAAACCGCCGGTAGGTGCACTTGCGGATCTCCCTCCGATACCACTCCATATGGGAAAGATACGTGTCCTCACTCTCATAAAAATCATCGATGGCCTTCCGGTAGGTCCTCGCCACCGTCGCCACATAAAGGGCGGTCTTCATACGTCCCTCGATCTTGAGCGAGCTGATGCCCGCGCGGCACAGATCCGGAATGTGCTCGATCATGCACAGATCCCGTGAATTGAAAATAAAGGTTCCTCGCTCATTTTCCTCC
>CAYXAN010000174.1:0-2304 GCA_964461705.1 uncultured Sarcina sp.
TGCTCCAGCAGGTTGCGGCATCCGCGCGGATATGATCGGTGTAGCTGAAAATAATGAAGCAGGCCGCCGCGATATAGACGACAGACAAAAGGCCGTACAACCTTCCTGCAGACAGCCGATCCAACAGACCACTGCCATACAGAAGAACAACAGACAGGACGGCCAGAGGAATCAAATACCAGTAGGTCCAATGATATGTGACGATCTCATCCAGATCATAGCTGATCCCGGTCGTATAAATCAGATTTACCGTGAGAATCACGGCAAGGATGATGACAGACAGAACTCTTATGAAGGAGGCGGATCGGTTCCCGAGTTTTTCCAGCATAACGTTTCTCCCTCGCAGGCCGCACAGGATTTCTCATAAAGTAGGGATTTCTCATAGAGAAAGGTAATTGTTCAATACGCCTGCTGTTTTTGATATAATACCACCTGTTGAGCGTATCGATTATATCATACGCGGCAGCCGCGGCAAATGCGGCAAGAGAAATGTGATGATACCAGGGGCGCGCAGCAATCCGGGTATCATGGGTCAAAAACCTTTTGACCACAGCATCATGTGATCGAAAGATAGAAAAAAGATAGAAATGTAACGGAATCGTAAAGGAAACTTTTCATGCAAACCATTCGACAGCATCTGCGCCGCGCTCTTTCCCATCCCGGACAGCGCAAAATCACCATCCTGCTTCTTGTCTACGCCGCCCTTGGCCTGATCCTGTTCTACAGCTACATCTACAATGACATCTTGGAGACCACCCGCATGGGAATCCGCTTCTGGGAGATGCTTTTTGACGGCCGGATCCGGGATTTCTATGTCACCTCTGCCGCGATGAATCCGGCGGCCTACGCGAAGGATGTGCAGGCCTCCTATGATTTCCCGATTTATATTCTGTTTGCCGTCTGGGATTTCCCGCTGTATCTGATCTCCCGTTTTACCGGGATCGATGTGTTTCAAAGCCTTGGATGTCTTCTGTGGGTGAAGACCATGCTCCTTGTCTGCTCCTTTGTGTTTGCCAAGGCGTTTTACCTGCTGGCAAGGACGGCCGGTCTGGAAAGGGAGCGTGCCCTTTTGGCCTGCATTCTTTTTTATACCTCTAATTTATTCATGACCTCTGTGGTGGTTCTGAGCGCCTATGACCTCCTCGCGCTCCTGTTCGTCGTTCGCGGCATGACCTGCTGGCTGAAGGGCGATCAAAGAGGCTTTCTTTTTCAGTTCATGCTGGCCATTCCGCTGAAGATGTTTGCGCTTCTGATCTTTCTTCCGCTTTTGCTGCTGCGGCAGAAGAACGTTCTGAAGATTCTTGGCTGCTCTGTTCTGGGAATGGTGCTTGTCCCGCTCTGCCGCATTCTGATTCCTTGCACCGGGGGCGGCTTTGGCATTCAGCTTGCGGATATGTTCCGCGGCACCGAGCTCGGGAATGTGGCTGTTTCCTATGTCATCACATATCACTCCGACATGGTTCTTGGCGAAATCTATTACTCCGTCATCGCCTTCGGCATCCTCATGGCTGTCTGCTATTTTATCCGTCCGGAAACCGCAGATCAGTACTGCACGTGGGGAATCTATGTCTGCTTCTTGTCCTACGCCGTTTTGTTCACCACCTGCATCTCCCACCCCTATTGGGTCATCATGCTGATCCCCTTCACTTCCCTGCTGACGATGCGGAACAAAGAGAGCGTGCACATCAACACGCTGCTGGATACGGTCGGAACCTGGGGGATCCTGCTGGCGCAGCTGTTTTATTTCCCCTGGTGCTTCGGCAATGCACTGGTCACCAATCTGTTCTGGCCAAAGCTGCTTGGCAGCAAGGAATTTGAGCAATTCCATCTGGTGTCCCTGCTGTCATCACGGATGGATGCGGAAACCCTCCGCAAGCTGACCAACGGTGCCGAAAGCCTTGGCAGCACCGTTTTCCTGGCCTGCATCCTCATGATGAGCGTTCTCAATTTTCCCCCGGTTCAGCACCTTCTGTACGGCAAGGCCGGCAGCA
Source organism: uncultured Sarcina sp. (assembly GCA_964461705.1). GTDB lineage: Bacteria > Bacillota > Clostridia > Lachnospirales > Lachnospiraceae > CAG-791. The sequence goes on from CAYXAN010000174.1 coordinate 1,992, forward strand.
GATCCCTCACCCTCATCCATTCCGACGGCTCCGCCGAAGGCTGGGTATTTGTCCTACGCCTTCTCTCCGGCGCGGCGCTTGGCTTGCTGCCGCTGGTAATGTACATCCTGTGGATAGCACAGTGATGCTTTCCGATTTACGACAACCGATCCATTGCCTCTGTAAACTCAGCCTCATCCAGATTAGACAATTGCGCCGCCTTCGATAGAGACAGGGAACCGTCCTTGACAAAGATCGCCAGCGTTTTCACTGTCCCTTCAAGCTCCCCCTCTAATTTCCCCTGAGCCAGTCCCTTAGCCAGCCCTTCTTGAAT
>CAYXAN010000174.1:2404-4728 GCA_964461705.1 uncultured Sarcina sp.
TGAATGCCCTCCTGAAGTCCCTCCGCTCTAGCCCAGTTTCGTTCATACCGCAGCTTGTCCTCTAAGTCCATATACCGCCTCCTTAGCTCCACGTCCAGCTTGGCCCTTTCGACCTCCCGGCTCACTTCACGGCAGAAATCATCTGCCGGTGCCAATCCACCCACCAGATCCAGGAAGTTCCTCAGTTCTTTCGAGATATCGTCCTCCGTTCCTTTACTGTTCAGGAAAATCTTGGTCGTTCCGTCATCCAGTTCCAAATTTCGATCCGTCATATCCACATTTCTGAACTGATAGATATGCCGCCCTTTCCCAAAGATGTCAAAAGAACCAATCATAATGATATATGAATCCGGTAAGTCTGAATAGGAATCCCCAACATGCAGTTCCTGCACATCCATCATACATTGATAATATCGGGTCCGTCTGCGCTCGTCACCTCCCTGCCTCATCTGCATTTCGACATCGAAGCATTTCCCGTCAATCTTCGAGTACACATCAAACCGGACACCCTTGCTTTCCAGCGGTCCCTTTTCCGTTTTCTGTATGACATGATCCTCAACGCGCGTAAGCTGCAGCTCCGGGCAAATCCGCTGTACCAGTGCAAGAAACAGTTCCTTGTTCTGCATGACATAGGAAAAGATCAGATCATTACCGATCCCTGCCTTCTCCCATCTGCTGCCCGCAGCTTCCTCCGGCAGGAACGCCTTGGAAATTTCCTGTGTCGATGCTGCCGATGCCCTTGAACTTGCCGCTGTGTTTCTTGCTGCAGCCTTGGTGCTTTGTTCCTTCATCTGAGGTACCTCCTTGGATGTGGCGCAGGAGATTCGCAGGGTGTATCTGTCCGGCTGTCTTCGGAATTTCTGGAATTACTGGAATTTCCAGGAAACATTCCGTACGATTCACTGACCCCAGCCATTCGGAACACAATCCGTCGCGAAGCTCCTGCAATATGAAAGTGGATAATCATGCATGAGCTTTGTTCGATGTGATCCAGAATGGAAAATAGACGGGACTGCCGAAACCGGCAATTTACCCATAGGAAACGCTGATCGAAGCGTTTCAAAGAAACACAGCTATGCAGTTGAGGTCATTGTAACAACGAAAGGAACGATTTACCAGACGCAGTTTTCATGAGTCTGACCGGCTTGTGAGCGTAAGGCTGCTGCCAAGACAAACCGGTTCAGACTCATCCATCGTCAGTTCTGATATTCTGTGTTCAGAAGCCCTGTGGAGAACGGAACCTGTACAACCGTCGGCCCAATTGCATAGGGTGCAATGCTGTAGGTGTCAAAGACGATGGTTGCCCCGTCATCGGTCAGATACCAGATCATCGTAGACACCGCTTCGTCTGTGCTGTCCGCTTTCTCTCCTTCTGCGGGTGCGCCGTCCGGTCCGTAGAAAATCTCTCCGACGGATTGTTCATAGTCCTCGAAGAACCACCCGTTTTCCTCCTGACTTTTTGCCAGCTTCTCCATAACATACTGATATATACCGTCGTAATCCGCTGCAATATCGTCCTTGAAGGAAAGGGCTTCTCCTATCTTGGTGTCATAATTCCGGGCACTGTAGCCGGTCGTCGGATGCGCCCCGCCAAAATTGCAATAATTGCAGTGAAGATAGCTGACCACTTTCTCGTCTGCCCGCTTCAGCAATACCGTGTCCTCTACAGCATAGCCCAGGTCCTCTGCAGGGGAACCCTCCGGGGCATCCCCGTAATCCGTATACAACGATGCTACCTGCTCCGACATAAGCTGCATCGCTTCCTCATGATCCGCATCCAGTGCCGTCTGCAGAGCATCGTATCCGGAATCCTTCACGGTCAACCACTGAAGCTTTGTTGCACAGGCAGTTGTCTGCCCCTCCGGCGCCGCATTCTCCTCTGCCACCTCTGACAGTTCCATCTGCAGCCCCGGATTCTCATTGACGGACTGCAAAGAGTCTATCGACTCCTCTTCCGTATAAGCAGTGTAAGAACTATCTGTCGTTCCACTGTCGCTTCCTGCAGACGAATCCTCCGTCTGCGCCTCTGTGTCCGCAGTGCCCGATTCCTCGGTCACAGCTTCCGTCGCGCCGTTCGTACCATCCTGCCCTGCGGTATCTGTCTGCTGCGCCGAACTGTCCGCTGCAGCCTCTGAGGTATCTGCCGGCGTATCCTCTGCAGATGAACAAGCAGTCATGCTCATGGCCAACACTGCTGCTGTCAGAGCAGCGGCAACCCTGACGGATAAATTTCTCGATGATCTGCTGACAACTTTGACCATAATGAATCCTCCCTTCATGAATCCGATCAAGATGATCATTGTTATACTGTACTGTCTGTAATA
>CAYXAN010000175.1:0-4721 GCA_964461705.1 uncultured Sarcina sp.
GGAAAAGGCGGAGCAATGTGCAGAAATTCACACCGAGAGCAGCCTTGAGGGCATAGAAAGCCACGGTCTGAATCGCATTCCCCGTTTCGCGGAATATGTGCAAAAGGGCTGGGTGGATATCAACGCCGAACCGGAACTTTGACAAGGATGGCAATCTCACCAGTGATCCGGGTGCCATCGAGGCAAGCCGTCGTATTCTTCCAACCGGCTACTGGAAGGGTTCCGGCATGGCCATTGCTCTGGATCTGGCGGCAGGCAAAATGGACACCAGGGATATTGCAAGTGTCTGCATTCTCGACAAAATGAAAGCCGAGGAGGCAGCACAGTAATGATGAAACACCCTGCAAAGCTGCAGGGTGCCCGGTTTTATCGCAGCTCATGCGATCTGGCGGCTGGCCATTTCGTAGAAAAAGCCCTTCTTTGCCATGAGCGTTTCATAGGTTCCGCTTTCTGCAATCTCTCCGTCCTTCATCACATAGATTCGATCGCAGTGCATGATGGTGGACAGCCGGTGGGCAATGACCACCCGGGTGCTGCCAAGCCTCTCCAGGCTCTCGCAGACGAGTCGCTGTGTATTGTTGTCCAATGCGCTTGTCGCCTCGTCCATAAACAGAATGGCCGGCTTTCCAAGGATTGCCCGGGCAATCAGAATCCGCTGCTTCTGTCCGCCGGAGATGGTTCCGTCCCCTTCTGCCAGCATGGTGAACAAGCCCATCGGCATCCGGGCAATGTCCTCCGAAAGCCCGGCCGCTGCGGCAGCGGCCTCGATATCGCTTCGGCTTGCCGAGGGGCAGGTAATGGAAATGTTCTCGGCAATGCTGCCCGGAATCAGCCCGCCGTTCTGCAGCACCGTTCCGATGCATTTGCGCAGCTGCCGTTTGTCCAGCCTGTCCAGATCATGACTGTCATAGAAGATCTTTCCGCTGCAGGGCTTTTCGAATCCGAGCAGCAGCTTCAAAAGCGTGGACTTCCCGCAGCCGGAGGGCCCCACGATTCCGATGTACTCTCCCGCCTTGATTTCCATAGACAGATCCTTCAGCACGCAGGGTGTCTCTTCGCTGTAGCGAAAGCTCAGATGCTCAATGGAAATTCCTCCCTCCAGCTTTCCGGGCATGGCATCTCCCTTTTGCATCTCCGGAAGCGTCTCCAGAATCGGCTTCATTCTCTCAAGGGACGGCAGCATCCGATTGATGGTCAGAATGCTGTTCAGAACCGAAATCATTGCTGCCGAAAAGGCACCGAAGGCCGTTGTAAATCCCATATAGGTTCCTACCGTACCCAGCACATCGCTTTGAATCACCATCCAGAACAGGACGATGCTCAGCAGCGTACTGCTGACACCTCCAAGGAGACCCGCCAGTCGGCTGTACACGCTGCATTTTTCGGAGATGACGCTGTTTCGCGCGTACAGACTCATGTATTGCTCCGTTGCCCGCTCCTCTGCCCCTGTGGTACGGATTTTCTGAATCCCGAGGATCAGCTGATTGAGGAAGGATGAGATTCTGCTCTCACCCTCCAGCCGCTCCTTTTCCAGCCGCAGCTGAAGAGCTCCCAGAATCCCCATCACAAGCAGCACCGCGCCAAGGAGTACGCAGCAGACCATCGTCAGCTTCGGTGAATAGGCCAGCATTCTTCCCAGATACAGCAGGGAAAAGGCGGCGGCAAGCCAGTTTCCGACCGCCGTCTGCGCCAGCAGCTCAAAGGTCAATGCCACATTCCGGGCGCGTGACGCAAGATCCGCACTGTCATAATTCCGAAAGAAGCTCTCCGGCAGATTGAAGGGCCGGTCCATCACGGCGGCCTGAACCGAATATTTCATCCGGGCAATCCCGCGAAAGTTGGCCAGTCCCTTGACCACGGAAAAGCCGATTCCGCCCAGCGTGCAGCACATGACCACCATACAGATGGCACGAAGACTCCAGTCGTCTCCCAGCGGAATGAACACATCATACAGCTGCTGATTCAAATAAGTCTGAATCAGTCCAAGAAGAATGCCGAACAGGGTCAGCAGAAGGATGCTTACCGCATCCTGCGGATACAAATCATGCAGACCAAACCTCATCAGCTCCTTCCAGGTGATCTTTCGGGCCGGAAAGGGGCGATACAAAAGATATCCCGCAGGAAGGATTTCCTTTGCCTGCTCCGGAGTCACCGGCACGGTGTCATCCGTCTCCGGATTCCATATCAGATACCTTCGCGGTGTCTGCGGAATGCAGGCTACGGGTGTTTTCTTTTCCCCGTAAAAGGCCAGAAAGGGTCCGGCATCCTCCCGGTACCAGTCCTTGGAAAGAACAATTCTGCGGCAGGCAAAACGGGAAATCCTTGCGATATCCTCGATGCTGCAGTGCTTTCCGCAGCTGCTTTTGATGGTTTCCTCGGACTCCAGCGGAATGTCCTGCCAGCCGCACAGTCGTGCCGCCGCATCATACAGAAGGTTCCCCGTTCTTCCCGGCTGCACCTTTCCCCGGAAGTCGTGATTTGTGCGGAACACGCGCTCCATCGAAAGAAGACTTCGCCTTGATGCGTCCTGATTGCTCCTCTCCATGGTATACAGATTCCGCATGTCACGAACGGAGCCAAGGTTGTAGAATTCCACCATGCGCTCCTCAAAGCTTGACATCGGGTCGGTATTGCGAAGAACCTTTTCCAGGCCCTTCAGGAACTCCTGCTGCAGCTCCGGGGTTTGGGGAACCTCCTCCAAAACGGCCTGTTCCAACGCGGTCAAAAGAAAGAACCAATCGTATTGTCGTCCGTCCGTCCCCTCCATGGTATCCTGCAAAGAGGGGATCCGGAAGTCTCCGCTGCCCTCGCACAGATAGCGCCTTTGCTGCTGCGTCCCGTTTTCCCGATCCACAGGCATCACAAAGACAAGAACCGTTCCCTCGATCACGCGATAGGCGGTTCCCTCTGTATGCGTCAGCAGTGTATCCTTCCCGGTAAGCTGTATCAATGCATTGTCCATAGCACGTATCCTATTCATTGCGGATCAAAGCGGCGTAGATCCCGTTTCGTTCCCACAGCTCCTCATGGGTTCCCCGTTCTGCAACCTGCCCCTTGTCCATCACCAGAATCTCATCACAATCCCGGATTGCCGACAGCCTGTGAGCTATGATGATGCAGCTGCAGCCCCTTCTTCGAATGTTGTTCAGCACCTCTTTTTCCATCACCGGATCCAAGGCGCTGGTGGCCTCGTCCATGATCAGAATCGACGGATTGGCGGCAAGAGCCCTTGCAATTTCAAGACGCTGCCTTTGACCGCCGGACAGGTTGGATGCCCCCTCGGTCAGATGAAAGCCGTATTCCCCCGGCAAGGACAAAATGACGTCATGAATACAGGCATCCTTCGCCGCACTCAGGATGTCGCTCTCCATGGCATACCGATTCCACAGCGTCAGATTCTCGCGAATGGATCCGGAAAAGAAGTCAAGGCTCTGACTCACTACGGCGATGTTGGCATGAAGGCATAAGGGATCAATCTGCTCCATCGGGATTCCGTTCAGCAGGATCCGGCCGCTCCAGGGCCGATTCAGGCCGCCCAGCAGCTTGCCGACGGTGGATTTCCCGCTGCCGGAGGCGCCGACGATCGCTATGCTGCGGCCTGCCTTCAGTGTAAAGCTAAGGTGCTGAATCAAAGGCGGCTGAACGGGACTGTAGCCGAAGCTGACCTCCTCCACCTCGTAGCCCGTCAGCTTCTCCGCCTTCCTGCGTTCCCCCGTGTCATGAAACTGCCCGCTTTCCTCGTAGGATTCCAGATCCTCGACGCGAAACATATCCGCCTGCAGCATCTGATTCTGCTGGAACAGCGACAAAAGAGCCGTCACAGGCGACATAAAGGAACTTAAAAGGGTCAGAAAGGCGGTCAGTCCCCCGGCGGTCAGCCTGCCGTGAATCACATAGATACCGCCCACCATCAGAACCAGCACATTGGTCATCTGACTCAAGATCTGCGGGATCTGCGCCAGTATCTGAGACCTTGCCCCGATTTTCTGCTCCGTCGCAGAGGTTCTGGCGCAGTAGCCCAGGATTCTGGCCAGATACTCGTTCTCCGCGCCGGCTGCCTTGAGCGTGGCGGTAAGATGAATTCCCGCATACAGCGTTCCTGTCAGTTTGCCGGAATCCTGCTGCATCTTGGTTGAAAGGCTGGACAGGGCTCTCCCGCATACGGCATGAACCAACAGGGCTGCCGCTCCCCCCAAGGCACCGATCAGCGCCAGCACCGGATTGTACAGCACCATCAGAAGGAGGTAGAATACGGACATCAGCAGATTCAGCACGGTCTCCACCAGACTTCCGGTCAGATATCGGTTGATGCTTTCGTTTCCGTTGACGCGGCTGACAATATCACCGGCATACCGCTGCTCAAAAAAGGAAATCGGCAGTCGCAGAAGGTGGTGGATCGTTCGGTAGCCTGTCATCACCGACAGCTTGCTCTGGAGATTGATCAGAAGCCTCTCCCGCAGCCAGCCAAAGAGCACGTTATAGCTCATGACAAGAAGCAGGATCACAAGAAAGGGACCGATCCAGCTGTAATTTCTCCCGATAAGGATGTCATCCACAAAAATCTGGCCAAGAATCGGCATCAGAATTCCCGAAAACAGCAGCAGTCCGCCCAGACAAAGGAGTGCGCCCAGCGCTCCCTTTTCCCACTTTAATAGTTTCCGGACGAAACCCTCGATACTGGAGCGCTTTCCGGACCATTGAAAATCCAGTGTTTTCTCAAA
>CAYXAN010000176.1:0-4710 GCA_964461705.1 uncultured Sarcina sp.
CTCCTCAGCATCTGTATGACCTTCCCTGCAACCTGTTCGTAGCAGGCTTCATGGGCTCCCCGCAGATGAACTTCCTGGATGCCGTTGTAAAGGTTGAGGGCTCTCAGGCCATTCTGCAGGTTGGCTCCGATGTAAAGGTTCCGCTGAACGCAGCAAAGTCCAAGGCTCTGATTGACGGCGGCTACAACGGAAAGACGGTTGTTATGGGTATCCGTCCTGAGAATATGTCCGACGATCCGGACGATCTTGCGAAGTCCACGGCAATCTTTGATGCCAACGTGAACGTATACGAGCTTCTGGGCGCCGAAGTATTCCTGTATTTCGACATCAACGAGACACCGGTTACCGCTCGTGTGGATCCCAAGACTACAGCTCGTCCCGGCACCGAGGTGAAGTTCGCCATCGATACCGAGAAGGTTCATGTATTTGATAAAGAGACCGAGAAGACCATCACAAACTAGTTCTGACTCGGCTGTCGAAATCACGGAGTCTCCCCTATGGGCATGTTCCCGCTGGAAAGGGCGAGGTGAAATCGTAAATCAGGAGAGGTGTGCAGCTGCACACCTCTCTTTTCAGTTTGCACTGGCGGCCGAACCGCCTTCTTTGCGCAGACGAAAAGAATGAAAATAGCATAAAATCGGTTGTTTTTTATAAAATGGACGAGTAAAATTACACAGCAGATGTTCAAGATGTACGAAATGCGGGTCAAAAGGTACTAACAGACACCAACAGAGAGAAAGGAATGCGTATGCTGTCTTCTCAGATTATTAAGAATTGCCTGGAGGAACTGACAGGGATTTCCAAGGTGGAGTTCTGTCTCCAGGATGTGAACGGCGGGCTGTTTGCGATGACACAGGGAGCGGAGATCGGCTCGGCAGAGCTTGTTTCCGGCTTTGCCAAGTCCTCAGTGGACAGTCAGATCGTAGGCAATCGATATCTTCTGAAGGTTCGGGATGAGGAGGACACCGCATATGTCCTGACGGCGATCGGGGATGGGGATCATACTCTGATGATTGCACGCATTGCCGTCAGCGAGATTCAAAACCTGATGGTGGCCTATAAGGAGAAGTACGACCGCAACAACTTCTTCCAGAATCTGTTGCTGGACAACCTTCTTCTGGTAGATATCCACAATCGGGCAAGAAAGCTTCATATCAACTATCAGGTGCCGAGAGCCATCATTCTGGTGGAGCTGGATTCAGAGGGCGAGGCTTCGGCAAGCGAGCTTCTGGGCAGCATCTTTACGGCCCACAACGGAGATTACCTCACGGAGGTGGATGAGAAGAGCGTCATCATCATCAAGGCTGTGGACACGGAGAGTTCCTATGATCAGCTGGAGGAGGCGGCAACCATTGCCGTGGATATGCTGAACACGGAGGCTCTCATGAAGGTTCGGGCCTCCTACGGCTCCATCGTTACGGATCTCAAGAACATTTCCCGTTCCTATAAGGAAGCCAGGATGGCGATGGACGTCGGGAGAATCTTCAATGTTGAAAAGAGCGTCAATTCCTACAATAAGCTGGGCATCGGACGTCTGATCTATCAGCTGCCGTCCAATCTGTGCAACGTATTCATTCATGAGGTATTCGGGAATGACATTCCCAGTGATCTGGATGCGGAGACCCTGTCCACCATCAATTGCTTCTTTGAGAACAATCTGAACGTGTCGGAGACATCTCGTCAGCTGTTCATTCACCGCAACACACTGGTGTATCGAATTGAAAAGCTGCAGAAGCAGACCGGTCTGGATATCCGCGTCTTCGATGATGCGCTGCGCTTTAAGATTTCACTGATGGTGATCAATTATCTGAAATATCTGAATGCCAAGGATTATTGAGGGGAAAGGCCTGTGCCGTCCCACGCGGGAATGAAGCTTTGGGAAATGGTGCCGCCCTCCTGCAGAAATCCGTTTTCAACGCCAAGGGATATGGCGAAGTCAATGACTTCGTCATATTCTTTTTTTGTTACCGGACGGGAGAGAAGCGGATCCCTCGCACACCGCGGCATGGGAGTGTACTGATTCATGATGCTGAGGAAGATCCGGCTGCCGTAGGTCTCATACAGCTCCCGGATCACGGCTTTGGAATCCTCGATGTGTCCCGGCATGACCAGGTGCCGCACGATGACGCCCTGCTTCATTAAGGGGACGGCGGCAGGATCCTCTGTATCCTCTAAGGAATGGGAGCCGTCGGCAAAGACCGGCTCCGGACACTGCCGAACCATTTCAGCAATGGCAGCTCTTGCGATCTGAGGGTAACGGGGAGCATGGGAATAGGAAACGGCCAGCTCCTCGGAGTGATATTTGAAGTCCGGCAGATAGATGTCAATCAGTCCGTCCAGCTGCTGCAGAGCCTCCGCTTTTTCATAGGAGGAGGTGTTGTAGACCACAGGGAGGATAAGGCCATGTGCCTTTGCCAGCTCCAGCGCCGGAATGAGAACCGGCAGGACATGGGAGGGGGTCACCAGATTGATGTTGGAGGCACCCTGTTCCTGCAGGCGCAGCATGATGTCCGACAGCCTTGAGGCGGAGATTTCCACTCCCTTTTCATCGGAGCCTGTGCTGATCGCCGCATTCTGACAGAAAACGCATCCGAGATTGCAGCCGGTAAAGAAGATGGCACCGGAGCCTGCCGTACCGCTGATGCAGGGCTCCTCGTAGGCCAAAAGAGCGGCACGGGCGGCGCGGACGGCTGCCGGAGTGCCGCAAAAGCCAAGCTTCCCGGCAATGCGGTTGACACCGCATTCTCTGGGACAGAGTGTACAGTTGGAAAGATCCAGAAGCCGTGACATTGCCATCACTAAACCACCTCCGCATTCCTGCAGTGAACCCCTTTGACCTGGATTGATCCTGATATCATGATGCTGGGGGCAAAAGGCTTTCTACCCCATGATCTCCGGACGGATGCGCGCTATGCGCTCCTTGATATCACGCAAAAAGCCTGCCTGTGGCAAGACCCGGGCACGGTACCGAATGCATTGCTCCGCCAGGTTTCCTTGCGGCACATGGAGTGTACTGCTTAGTGCTGCTTCGTTCCCGATCTGACACGGTTCGCAGGCTCCATTGCGCAAGACCCGAACATCAATACAATGCACCCGGGCGGCTGCCCGAGCCCTGCCACAGGCAGGCTGTCATTCACTCTAGCATATTTCTCGCCTCATCACAAGTCCTTACGAGCAGTGATCCTCACGGGCAGTGATACGGTGATCGCTCAGACGCCAAGACACGTCAGACGCCGGCCGGACGACAGGACGGCGTCAGGATGTCCCGGCTCCGGACACCTCTGCCGGGACCCGCTGCCTGACGGACGCCTGTCCTGCATCCGGATCCGCTGCCGATGTCTCCTTGGACAGCAGCTTATTGCGGATCCGAAGCTCCCTAAAGAACTGCTGCAGCAGTGCCCGGCATTCGCTTATCAGGACATCCCGGGTGATTTCAGACTGGTGCATCAGCTGTTCGCAGGCGACGATGTTGAGGATTGAGCCGGCACAGCCGGATTTGTCACTGGGGGCGCCGATGACGACGCGGTCGATGCGGGCCTGCTCAATGGCGCCGGCACACATGGGACAGGGCTCCAGTGTGCAATACAGGGTACAGCCCTCCAGCCGCCAGTCCCCAAGCTTTTTGCTGGCCCTTCGTATGGCGGTCATTTCGGCATGGGACAGGGTGGAGTGATCGGTGTTGCGCCGGTTGTAGCCGCGGCCGATCACCCTGCCGTCACAGACAATGACGCAGCCGATGGGAACCTCTCCCAGTGCCATGGCCTTTCTGGCCTGCGTCAGCGCCTGGCGCATATAGCGTTCATCCTCGGAAAGTCGCATAGGATCTTCTCCTGTTCATCCTGCCGACCGGCGTTTGCCCCGCAAATACGGGCGGGTTTTACGTATCTTCTCCTTGCACAAAAGGGTGCCGGAAGATATGATAATCATGTCAAATACCCGAGAGCAGATAGGAATAGTTTCATTGGTATGGAATAGGGTGTGACAAGAGGTATTGTATATGAAGATTTCAACCAAGGGAAGATACGCTCTGCGAATGATGCTTGACCTTGCGATTCATGACACGGGCGAGTATATTTCTTTGAAGGATATTTCGGAACGGCAGGACATTACGGTCAAGTACCTGGAGCAGATTGTGACCTCGCTGACCAGAAGCGGGTTCCTGCGTTCCCAAAGAGGCAACAACGGGGGATATCGTCTGTCACGGCGTCCTTCGGAGTATACCGTCGGCGCGATTCTGCGAACCATGGAAGGACCGCTTGAGCCGGTGCCCTGTCTGGAGGATGACCGCAATCGCTGTGTTCGAAGCGCGGACTGTGCCGTCCTGCCCTTCTGGAAGGGATTTTCCAAGGTCATCAATGACTATGCGGACAGCGTGACACTGCAGGATCTGAAGGATCAGGCCAGTGCATTGGCGGGATATGATTTTATCATCTGAGTATGTGTTCAGCACCTGCCAATTCCAATGTGAATCGGGCGCTTCGCGGCCGAATTCACGATTGAAATTGGCAGGCGGCCAAGGCGCGAAGCGCCTCTGACCGGCCGCATCGAGGTTTTCCGAAGGAAAATCGAGATGTGTGCTGAACAGGTACTCATCTGAATCTCCCTGTTCAGCACCTGACAATTTCAACGTGAATCGACTGCATCGTGGTTTTTCAAATGCAAGGAGAAAGCCGCGCAGGCGGTTTCTCCGCAGCACGGAGTGACGAAGTC
>CAYXAN010000177.1:0-4682 GCA_964461705.1 uncultured Sarcina sp.
TCTCGTCCATCTGCGTCGGCGAAATGGTGATAATCATCTCCGCATGCTGCTCGACGGCGTCATCAATGGCCGCCCGGACCTCCTCATTTGTGGAGCAATTCTCGTATTTGCGTGTTTTCACCAGACCGTCAAAATACGTCTCCAGCGAATTGCGCCCCAGCTCATGTCCGTAAATCCAACCGGATTCGTCGCTGCTCTTCGGATAGATGAATGCCATGTGCAGCGGATTGTCCAGGCTGTAATGCTCCTTCGGGGTCAGCATATGGATCAATGCTGTTCCAAACCCCTTCCGGCTGCCCTCCTCAAGCTCCTCCGGTGTCTCCACCAGGGCAATGCCCTCCTCGTTGGCATCCACAAGGAATTCCTTCCAGAGCCTGTCGATGCGGCTCTCCAGCACCGGCCTCGGCTCCACGATCAGACTCTGAATGGAATAGAAGTTCAGATAGACCAAAAAGGCGTCTCCGCACGGAAGCGTTTCCTTGCGCTTGGCACCTTCCTTGTGATAGCACTGCTCAAAAACGGCATAAGCCGCCTTGATTTCCTCCTGCACCTCCTTGGGCCAGGGCGTGTCCATGGTCTGTCCGAGAAAAGCCGCAAATCTGCGGTAGCTTCCCTCCTCGGTGAAAAGCACGTCATACATCCTGCAGACATTAAAATATTCCAGAAACTCCCGATAGACCCGATACTCTCTGGTGTCGGCCTTTTTGGGCATCACGCGGATCACATTGGCGTGAATCGCGGTGGCACCTACATAGGAGCTGACGGAAACCCTCTTGTTGCCCTCCTCCACATAGAACCGGGTCATATACTCGTAGACCTTGATCGGATCCCGGATCCCCTCCTCCAGCTGGGAATCATACAGATCGGACCACTTTCTGGAAAATTCCGTTCCCGGCTGCAGAACAGGCATGAAATTGGCGGCAAAGGCCGTGGTCCTTCCATTGGTTTTGGTTCCGTCGATCATCGCCAACGGAATCTCGATGAGCCCCACGCTGACCTCGGAGAGCTTCCCCTCCCCCTTAAGGATTTCGTCCAGCACCCTCGGATAGGGCGAGCGCTGCTCAAGGACAGCCTGACGAACCTCCCTCATTCCCAGTTTTCTGGCTGCAATGTAATCTTCTATCATAACACCTGCTTCCTTCCCAGCTCGTCCACGACGGAGATATAGGCCGGACGCATGATCTTTCCGTTCTCCACGATTTCCTCCAGCCGGTGTGCGCTCCAGCCGGAGATCCTGGCGATGGCAAACAACGGCGTGTACAGCTCCTTCGGAATCCCGAGCATGCTGTAGACAAAGCCGCTGTAGAAATCCACATTCGGACTGACGCCCTTGTAAATGTGGCGCTTCTCGGCAATGACCTGCGGTGCCAGCTTCTCGATCTGATTGTAAAGGGCCAGCTCCTTTGTCTTGTGCTTCTCCTTGGCAAGTCTTGTGACGAAATCCTTGAATATCCGCTCCCGGGGATCCGAAATGGAATATACGGCATGGCCCATGCCGTAGATCAGGCCCTTCCGGTCGAAGGCCTCCTTGTTGACCAGTTCGGTCAGGTAGTCACAGACCGCCTCATCGTCCTCCCAATCATGCACATGGTGCTTGATGTCCTCCATCATCTCCATCACCTTGAGGTTTGCCCCGCCGTGACGCGGGCCCTTCAGCGAGGACATTGCGGCTGCGATGGCAGCGTAGGTATCGGAGCCGGAGGACGTGACCACTCTGGTCGTAAAGGTCGAGTTGTTGCCGCCGCCGTGCTCCATGTGCAGCATCAGAGCCGCATCCAGCACCTTTACCTCAATCTCTGTATACTGCTGATCCGGCCGCAGCATCCGAAGGATATTTTCCGCAGTGGACAGCTCCGGATCCGGGCGGTGAATGTACATGCTGCTCTGCAGATGGTCGTAATTATACGCATGATAGGCATAGATCGCCAGCATGGGGAAGACGGCAATCAGCATCATGGACTGACGGACCACATTGTCCACGGCAATGCTCTGCGCTTCCGTATCATAGGAGGCCAGCGTCAATATACTCCGGGTCATGGAGTTCATCAGATCCTTGGTCGGCGCCTTCATGATGACGTCACGGGTAAAATTGGAAGGAAGACTTCTCGACAGCGCAAGGTGCTCAATAAAGTCCTTCTCCTCTTCCTCGTCCGGCAGCTTGCCGAACAAAAGGAGATAGGTCAGATTTTCATATCCGAAGCCGTATCCCGAATAACGCCGTACCAGATCCTCGATGCGGTATCCGCGGTACCACAGCTCCCCCTCGCAGGGGATCCGCTTCCCGTCCACCAGCTTCATGGAGGTCACCTCGGAAATACTGGTCAGTCCCGTGACGACTCCCTTTCCGTCCACGTCCCGCAGTCCGCGGTTGACGTTGTATTCCCGAAAAAGTTCGTCCGGTATGGTGTCATATTCTCGAACCATGGGCTCTTGTTGCTGTGCATAGAGTCGTAGCTTCTCAATTTTCCTCATGCAGCCTCCTTTCTCAAAGACCTGATGCATAAACAACGGCAATCAACGGCTGCGCCGGCAAGGCGGACGCAGCCTTACGGCGGCAGAGCCGCACGCTTATTCTACCTCATGTTGACAAATGCTTTCCACCCGATGATGCTTATTCATCCGAACCTCCACATCCGCCAGTCCCATCACCAGCCGCTTGTCATGCGTTCCGACCACGATGGTCCGCCCGGGCGAGCGGCTTTCCCGAAGAAAGCGCATCACCCACCCCTGCGCATCCTCATCCAGTCCGCTGATCGGCTCATCGATCACCAGAATCTCCGGCTCCATGGCAAATACGGCGGCAAGAGCTGTCCGCTTTTTCTCCCCCCCGCTGATGCCGAAGGACGCTCTTTTCCGAATCCGGGTCAGCCCGAAGCGCTCCAGATATTCCCCGGTTCTGGTCTGAACCAGATTCTCCGAATACCCCAGCTGCCGCAGGCCGAAGGCAATCTCCTCCTCCACACTGGCATTGAACAGCTGAACCTCACTGTTCTGGAAGACAAAGCCGACCTTTCGGTGAAACTGCCTTGCAAATTCCTTATTCCGCAGCCTCCGGCCGGTGATTTCCTCTCCGTCCAGAAGGTATCTGCCCTCTGTCGGCACATCCAGCCCCAGCAGAATCCGAAACAGGGTGGATTTGCCGCAGCCGTTCGGTCCGGTAACACAGATGCATTTTCCGGATTCCAGCTGAAGGCTCACCTGATCCAGGGCCTTTTCCTTGCTCCCCTCATAGCAAAAGGATACGTTTTCCAATGTGATCATTGATCTCTCCTACATTAACCGGCTTTACAGGCACTGCGGCCCTTGGACATCTTGCCGCCGCTCTGTTGCCCGGCCGGCATCCCGGCAGCAGCTCACAGGCCGCCCCATCAGCCGGCAGACATCCAGCTCTGCGTGAGCACAAACCACACCAACAGAAGCGCATACAGACTCCATGCAAGGAGCATCGCCCTTTTGCCCGCCTTTCGAACCGGCGGCGAAACGCTCTCCCTGCTTCCGTCCCAGCCGCGGCACAGCATGGCCTCTCCTGTCTGCTCCGCCAGGTGCCTTGCCTCCAGAAAGGTAGTGCCGAGGATCCCCCCGGTTCCCGCATTCCTCCAGCTTTGGTCTCCTACCCTTCGAAGGCTCACCGCCTCCAGAATGGAATGAGAATGCCGTCCCAGCAAAACCAGGAAGCGAACCGTCATATCCAGCGTCATAACCAGAATGCCCGGCAGATGCCAACGTCCCAGGGCAGAGGTCAGCTCCTTCCAGGAAACATATTCCCGCAAAACCGACAGCACCAGAACGGATTCGAAAACCTTCATCACCACCGTTCCGAAGGAACGCGGACTTCCCAGAAATGCCGCAGGAAGCATGAAGATCCCCGCCGCCCCCGCAGAAAGAAGTGTTGTCCGAAGAACACGCGCAATCGCCCCCGATTCCATAAAAGCCAGCAGCAGCAAAAAGACGGCAATCACAGAAAACGGAAACACCGCATTGTCAGAAAGTGCACACAGCAAAATAATCCATATCGCACCGCCCAGAAGAAGACCTGCATTCGCCTCCCTCCCCTGACGGCTGCCGGCAGACCAGTCCGAGGACAACAGCCCGGACAGAAGCTTCATTAGTGACAGATTCAATGCCGCTTCTCCTTCCCGGCTCGAAATCCCGCCGCCAGCTTAAAAAGAATCAGCAGGATGGCAACTCCCAGTACCGCGGAAAGAAGATACCCTACCGCCTGCGGCATCCCTCCCAGCGAATAATCCGGCAGCAGCGCTTCAAAGGAGAAACCGGATGCCATGCCGGAGGGAGTGTAGCCTGCACCGGTCGAGGCAATCTCATCCGCGCTCCATTCTCCCCAGGCCGTTCCCTCCGCAAGAAGCCCAAAAGGTGTCAGGACCGCAAGCAGTGCCAGCAGCACATCCGCTCTTCCCTGTCCTTGTGCGGACGGCATCGTCCCGGATGAAGCAGCAGTCCGGGTACCTGCCGTTCCGGTAAGGAACGCGTAAACCATCAGGGTATAAACCACCTCCGCCAGACCGAAAACGGTCAGATGTCCCGCCATCATGGCCGGGACGGAAACAGACAGAGGATAAGGGCAATAGCTGGTGATGGATTCCGGTTGCCTGGATCATGTGGACCAGATTTTCGGCCTCCATGTCTTTGCGGATATTCCGGTGGGATATGTGAATATTGAGCCG
>CAYXAN010000178.1:0-4119 GCA_964461705.1 uncultured Sarcina sp.
CACGATGGCAAAGCGCATCGAAGACGAGCTGGAATATCCGGGACAGATCAAGGTCAATGTGATTCGCGAATCCAGGGTAACGGATTATGCGAAATAGGCTGTATTGACAGGTGTGGCAGCGGTCCTGAAAAGCTGTAAGATGTGCCGTATGTTCGGCACCAGAAAAGGTACGCAAAGAGGCAGGGTGACGGTTTCCGTCACCCTGTTTTTTGGTGGGTGCGTCCGGCGGACGCATTTTTGTGCGGAGCCGATACGCAGACAGACACTCACGTGGGCGTTGCTTTTTCTTTTCCTGCAGCTGGGGTATAATGTTTGAGTTACCGAAGGTTTTTCAGACAGGGGGTTATCTCATGAAGAATATTCTTTTTGCTGCTTCGGAAGGTTTTCCTTTTATTAAGACCGGCGGTCTTGCCGATGTGGTCGGTTCACTTCCAAAGGAACTGGATAAAGAATTCTATGATGTGCGGGTGATCATGCCCAAGTATTCCTGCATGAAACAGGAGATGAAGGATCGAATGGAATTTGTCACAAGCTTCTACATGGACTTTGACTGGAGAAGCATGTACGTGGGCATTTTAAGAGCGCAGGCGGACGGCATCATATATTATTTCATCGACAATGAGGAGCTGTTCCATACCGGTACGGTGTATACCGATGATGCTCTGTTTGAAATTAAGAGGTATTCGTTCTTTTCCAAGGCGGTGCTGTCGGCACTTCCTACATTGGGCTTCCGACCGGACCTGATTCACTGCCATGATTGGCAGACCGGATTGATTCCTGTATATCTCAAGGAACGCTTTCAGGAAAATGAGTTTTATCACGGCATCAAGACCGTGATGACGATCCATAACCTTCGTTTCCAGGGGAAATGGGGAGTCCAGGATGTGGAGAATATCACAGGGCTTTCCGGTTACTACTTCACGCCGGACAAGCTGGAAGCGTACAAGGATGCAAACCTGCTGAAGGGCGGAATTGTGTATTCTGATGCCATAACAACCGTATCGCCTACGTATGCGGAGGAAATCAAGAGCCAGTATTACGGCGAGGGTCTGGATGGAATTCTGAACGCCAGGGCGCACGATCTGCGGGGCATTTTGAACGGCATTGATTACGAGACCTTTAACCCTGCAACAGACGGCAGGATTACCCACAACTATGATTCCTCCAACTGGCGTAAGGTAAAGAAGCTGAACAAGATCGACCTTCAAAGAGAGCTGGGGCTGCCGGAGGATGATAAGTGCTTCATGGTTGGCGTGGTATCCAGACTGACCGACCAGAAGGGCTTTGACCTGATTGCCTATGTTCTGGAGGAGATTCTGTCACAGGATGCACTGCAGATCGTGGTTTTGGGAACGGGAGAGGAACGGTACGAGAACATGTTCCGCTATTTCAATGAGAAGTACCCCGGCAAGCTTTCTGCTAATATTTACTACTCCGAGGATCTTTCTCATAAGATCTATGCAGCCGGCGATGCGTTCCTGATGCCTTCCTTATTCGAGCCCTGCGGCCTCAGCCAGCTGATGGCTCTGCGCTACGGAACACTTCCCATTGTGAGGGAGACGGGCGGCCTCAAGGATACCGTAGAGCCCTACAACGAGTATGCACAGACGGGGACGGGATTTACATTTACCAATTACAATGCCCATGAAATGATGCATGCAATCCGTTATGCACAGAAGGTGTATTACGACAAAAAGCGAAACTGGAATCAGATCGTTGACCGTGCGATGGCAGCGGATTTCTCATGGAAGGTTTCGGCCGGGCAGTATCAGGAAATGTATGACTGGCTGATCGGATAAGGTTGATATGGCAAGAAAGAGCAAGAGCAATGATGTGGTGATTCAGGCCGGCATACTGGCAGCTGCCAGTATGCTGGTGCGGGTGATCGGCCTGCTTTACCGGGCGCCCCTTACGGCAATTATCGGGGATGAAGGAAACGGCTATTACGGAACGGCCTATAACATTTATACGATCATTTTAATGGTGTCCTCCTACAGCATGCCGTCTGCCATCTCGAAGCTGATGGCACAGAAGATTGCGGTCGGAGAATACAGGAATGCCGGCAGAGTATTCCGATGTGCCCTTTTATACGGCATTTGTGTCGGCCTGATCGGCAGCGGGCTTTTGTATTTCGGGGCAGGCATTCTGGTGCCGGATGTGGCGGTGGATGTTCTGCGGGTATTTGCACCGACGGTGTTCCTTTTTGGAATTTTGGGGTCCCTGCGGGGATATTTTCAGGCGAGGGGCAGCATGCTTCCCACCAGCATCTCGCAGATATTGGAGCAGCTGGCCAATGCGGTTGTGAGCATTGCGGCAGCATGGATTCTTATGCGGACGCTGGCCGGGAATGATCCCACAAGGCAGGCACAGCTTGGAGCAATGGGCTCTGCACTCGGAACGGGGGCCGGTGTTTTTGTCGCTCTTGTTTTTATGCTGTATTGCTTTAAAAAGGATCAGAAATCCGCACAGGCTGTGATTCGTGCGGATTCATCCGGAAAAACGGACCGATATCGTGTTTTTTTTAAGGAAACCTTACTGGTGATCACGCCCTTTATGCTCAGCGGCGTGGTCATGAATCTGACAACGGCACTGAATCAGACGATTTATATGCGGATTATGATCTATCTGCGGTCGGTCAGCGCAACAACAGCCACGACATTGTACGGCATTTTTTCCAACAAGGCAGTGGTGATCTCCAACATTCCCATCTCTGTTGCAACGGCGGTAAGCTCTGCCATCATCCCCGGAATTTCCGCAGCCTTTGCCAAGAACGATCTGGAGCAGACAAGAGAGCGCGTGGGCAATGCCGTTCGTGCCACAGCGCTGATTGCCATCCCCTCGGCAGTTGGTCTGGTGCTGCTGGCCGAGCCGATCACGATGCTGATGTTTCCGCAGATGTCCTCATTGAGTATGGCGGCGCGGATGCTGAGGCTGGTGGCGGTGACGGTGGTGTTCTACTCGATTTCAACCATCACCAATGCGGCTCTTCAGTCCATCGGCAAAATGAATCAGCCGCTGGTGTCTGCGGGCATTGCGCTGATGACGCAGACAGTGGTGCTGGTATTGCTGCTGGTGAGAGCCGGATGGGATATTGATGCACTTGCCGCTGCAAGCATTTTGTATTCCGTCATGATTTTTGTGACAAATCAGGTATATCTGCGGCGCTATCTGAGGCTGCAGCAGAATGTTCGCCGGTATTATCTGCAGCCGCTTTTGTGCTCTCTGATCATGGGATATCTTGCCAGGATGACGTATGATTTCCTGTACAGACTGCTGGCCGGAATGGAGCAGCTGCCCAAGGGCTTCTATTTTCGCAATCTGCTGTCCATGCTGGCAGCTCTTTTTGTTGCTCTGTGTACGTATGTATATACGGTCGTCATTTCGGGAACGGTGTCCAGAGAGACGCTCCTGCATCTGCCGAGGGGGCAGCAGATGGTCCGGTTTCTGGAGAAAATTCATTGTCTGAAGAGAGAAGACAAAATCGCAGAGGATAATTAAACGATGGCATTTGACGGATTTACAACAAGGGCACTGCAGCAGGAGCTTTCGGCGAGACTGGAGGGAGCCCGGGTCTATCGGATTGTACAGCCGGAGCCTGATGAGCTGCTGCTGACGCTTCGTCCCGAAGCATCCAGGGGAGGCGGACAGATTCGTCTGCTTCTTTGTGCAGATGCCACGCTCCCGCTGGTATATCTTACGCAGGAGAACAAGCCTGCTCCGAGTACAGCGCCCGCCTTTTGCATGCTCCTTCGCAAATATCTTCAGAACGGCAAAATAACGGCGGTCACGCAGCCGGGGCTGGAAAGGATCCTGCGCTTTGAAATTGAGCACATGAATGAAATGGGGGATCTGTGCCGCCATGTGCTGGTCATTGAGCTCATGGGAAAGCACAGCAATATCATTCTTCTGGACGCAAGGGCACAGGAGGAAACGGTACTGGATTCCATAAAGAGAATCTCTCAGATGGTCAGCTCTGTTCGTGAGGTGCTTCCGGGACGTCCCTATTTTGTCCCCGAGACGAGGGGAAAACGAAATCCCTTCGATGAGAAAAGAGAGCATTTTCAGGAGCTTCTGGAGACAAAGAACGTGCCGGCCTCACAGTTCCTTTTGATGCACTAC
>CAYXAN010000178.1:4129-4682 GCA_964461705.1 uncultured Sarcina sp.
ATTTTCCACGGTGATGTCAGAGGAGACGGTGTTCCGTGCAAGGCTTTCTCAGGACCGCAGCGTTCAGGACATGACAGGGGAGGAAAAGGAGAGGTTCTGGAACACCTTCTGTCTGGTGCTGGAGCAGGCAAGGAGCGGCTCTTTCCGGCCTACGGTCTACTACCACCTTGGAGCAGCCGATGTCCTCAGCCAGGGGGAGCCGGTGGAGTATGCGGCACTTCCGCTGACGATGTATCGAGATCTTCCCGAAAAGCAGTATGATTCCATTTCTGCGCTGATTGAGAATTATTACCGGGAGAAGAACGCATTGACCCGGATCCGCCAGAAATCGGCAGACCTGCGGAAGGTTGTTCAGACGATTCTCGAGCGCGACCTGCACAAATATGATCTTCAGATGCGGAAGCTTCAGGACACCCGGAAAAGAGACAGGTACAAGGTATACGGAGAGCTTTTGAACACCTATGGCTACAGCATTCCGGAGGGAGCATCCAGGGCGGAGCTGGATAATTATTATACGGGAGAGAAGCTGATCGTCCCTCTGGATCCGGCGAAA
>CAYXAN010000179.1:0-4671 GCA_964461705.1 uncultured Sarcina sp.
GCTGACATATGTTCTGCCAAAGGGGAAAAATTACGAGCTGTATGTGCAGGAATTGACGAAGTGGGCGGATTCGGAGTTTTCACATCCTAAGGTGCAGGCAATTCTGCAGTACGTAAGAAAAGGAACGATGCAGGAGGATCTGGTACGAAGCGGCGTGATTACGTGCAGCCATGGGATGTCGGATAAAAAGTATGAAAAGGCAATGGTCCGATGGCGCGTAAACGGATGCGAAGACAGCAGACCCTGCTGGGAGGATCCGGAACTGTTCCGGGCATTCATTCAATATAATCAGTCTCTGCAGAAGGAGATGAGCCGTGATTTATGCATGATCTCCGGAGAAGAGGAACCGGTTACAGAGACTCATCCGAAGGGAATCCTTTCAAGCTCTTACGGTGCGAAGCTGATCTCCGCAAATGACAGCAGCGGCTTTACGTATCGCGGCAGGTATACGGAGGCAAGGCAGGCAGCGACAGTGGGATACCTGACGTCGCAAAAAGCGCACAATGCACTGCGCTGGGTGATCGCTTCACAGGGGGTGCTGATTGGCGGAAGGGCCTTTGTGTGCTGGAATCCAAAGGGGAAGAGGATTCCGTCAATGGGTCTGTTGTCTTATGGCTGGGGAGAAAATCAAAAGGCGGAGACACCCTCGGACTACAGAGATCAGTTACGGCACGCTATGAGCGGGTGGAGACAGGAACTGCCGGACCATGAGGATGTCGTAATAGCATCCTTCGATGCAGCGACAACGGGAAGACTGTCGGTCACTTATTACAATGAACTGCGGGCATCGGATTTCCTGGACAGACTGAAGCATTGGCAGGAAACCTGCTGCTGGGAAAATCATCAGTTTGGCTACCAGTCTCCATCGATTTACCAAATCGTGAAATGCGCCTACGGGGTGGAGCGAAACGGACGCCTGGAAGTGGACGATCGTTTGATGCGAGAACAGGCACAGCGTCTGCTGCATTGTGTGGTGGATCGCGAAAGGATGCAGATGGATTTGGTGCATGCACTGAGAAACAACGCATCCTCGCCTTTGCGGTATGAGAGCCGCAGCAGAAGAGAGATTCTGTTCGTCGCCTGTGCAGTGAGTTATGCATATCGGACTGATGTGAAAAAGGAGGAGTGGAGTATGGCATTAGAGAAAGGGAAGGCAGATCGAAGCTACCAATTCGGAAGACTTTTGGCTGCAATGGAGCAGGTGGAACGCCAAACCTATGATGTAGTGGAAAAAAGGGAACCCAATGCAATCCGAATGCAGTCCGTTTTCTGTGAGAGACCGCTTGCAACAGCCAGAATTCTGAATGAGAGAATTGAACCGTACATGGAACGGCTTACTCCGGGAAGCCGAGCATTTTATCGCGGCGTCATTGGTGAAATCATGGAGCAGCTCAGTCGGTTTGATGACGTGAAATTAAACAGGCCGTTGGAGGACAGCTATTTAATGGGGTATTACCTGCAGAGGAACGCTTTTTATGCAAAGAAGGACAAAACCGAGGAGGGCGAGCAATGAGTGTTTTACAGAACAAGATTGATTTCGTGGTATTGGCTGCAGCTGACATGGCAAATGTAAACGGCGATCCGTTGAACGGAAATCGTCCCCGCACGGATTATGAGGGCTATGGCGAGATATCTGACGTATGCATCAAGAGAAAAATACGGAATCGGATGCAGGATCTGGGGCAGAATATTTTCGTACAGTCATCGGAGCGTGCCGCAGACGGTTACGGAAGCTTGAGTGAACGCGCGAGTAAGGAAATCGGGAAAATCAAGGACAGGGAGGAATATGCCAGAGCTGCCTGCGAGAAATGGCTGGATGTAAGGGCCTTCGGACAGGTTTTTGCATTCAAGTCAAACGATAAGGACGGGGTCTCTGTAGGAGTTCGGGGACCGGTTTCCGTTCATCAGGCAGTCAGTGTTTCGCCTGTTGAAATCCGCTCGATGCAGATTACAAAAAGTGTGAACGGAGAGCCGACAAAGGATGGCGCAAGGGCATCGGACACGATGGGACAGAAGCATTTTGTGCAGTTCGGACTCTATAAGATCAAGGGCTCGGTCAATGTACAGCTGGCTGAGAAGACAGGATTCTCGAACGAGGACGCGGATACTCTCAAGGAATGTTTAAGAACATTGTTTGTGAATGACAGTTCGTCCGCTAGGCCGGAAGGGTCCATGGAGGTGGTTCGTGTTTATTGGTGGAGGCATAATTGCAAGGACGGACAGTATTCCTCTGCAAAAGTTCACAGGAGCATACAAATTGCCCTGAAGGATGAATCAAAGGTTCCTGCATCAGTAGGGGATTACGATATCACGTTGGAAGCACTTCCGGGGTTGGAGCCGGAGGTGATCGCAGGTGTATGACCAGGAGGACTGTCTGATGATATCCGGCCTGCAGCATTTCTGCTTCTGCAGGAGGCAGTGGGCACTGATTCATATAGAGCAGCAGTGGAAAGAAAATCTTCGGACAACTGAAGGCAGAATCCTGCATGAACGAGCCCATGATGAGACGCTGAAGGAAATAAGAGGCGACAGGATTGTTGTCCGAAGTCTGCGCGTCTTTTCGCACGAGCTGGGTCTGACGGGAGAGTGCGATGTTGTTGAATTTCTGAGAAATGAAAGAGGAATTCAGCTGAATGGTCATGACGGAATGTGGATGCCCCATCCGGTGGAATATAAACGGGGCTCTTCCAAACAAAACAACTGCGACAGACTGCAGCTGTGTGCACAGGCAATGTGTCTGGGCGAGATGCTCTGCTGCGAAGTGACCGAGGGAAGTCTGTATTACGGAGAAACGCACAGAAGAGAAAACGTTGTTTTTTCGCAGGAGCTGCGCGAGGAGGTCCGCACATATGCGGAAGAAATGCATGAACTGTATCAAAGACGCCGGACGCCCAAAGCGAAAAGAACCAAATCCTGCAATGCATGTTCTCTACAGGCAGTCTGCCTGCCGGAATTGACAAGGAAGGAAAGTGTCTCAGATTATATTCGTAGTCGCCTGGGGGAGGAATTGTGAAGCAGCTGCTGAATACACTGTTCGTTTTGACAGAAAATGCATACCTTGGACTGGACGGTGAGAATGTTGTAGTCAGTGAAAACAAAAAGGAAATCGGCAGATTTCCTCTCCATAATCTGTTCGGAATCATCGCATTTACATATTCCGGAGCATCCCCTGCTTTGATGGGAGCGTGTGCGGAGCGAGGTGTGGGTCTGACATTCTGCACTCCGCGCGGAAGATTTCTTGCACGGACAGTGGGGGCGGAAAACGGAAATGTTCTGCTGCGCCGGGTTCAGTATCGTGCAGCGGATGATCGAATTCTTAGCTGTCGAATTGCCAGGAACATGATCTTGGGTAAAATTTATAATGCAAGATGGTCGCTGGAGCGAACCAAAAGGGATTATGCGTTTCGCGTCGACATTGGCAGGCTGCAGAATGCAATCGATCGATTGAAAGCGGAGGTTTCGCTGTTGGAAAAGGAAGTTTCACTGGATTCCCTGCGAGGAGAGGAAGGCAGCTGTGCACAGGCATATTTTGATGCATTCCCGGAAATGATATTGCAGAATAAGGAGGTTTTCTCTTTTCAGTCCCGCAGCAGGAGACCTCCGCTTGATCGTGTGAACGCGATGCTGTCATTTGCATACAGCTTGTTGGGCAACGATTGTGCATGTGCATTGGAAAGCGTGGGCCTTGATGCGTACGTCGGATTCATGCATCGGGATCGCCCGGGGAGAGCATCGCTGGCGCTGGATTTGATGGAAGAGCTGCGGCCATGTCTGGCAGATCGTTTTGTAATAAGCCTGATCAATAATCGGATTGTTGGAGGAGATGATTTTGACATCACGGACAGCGGCGCGGTGCTGTTCAAGGATGCCGGACGGCGGAAATTTCTGAAGTGCTGGCAGAAACGAAAAAAAGAAATGATTACCCATCCGTATCTGAAGGAGAAAATGGCGTGGGGACTGGTGCCGTACATTCAGGCACTGCTGCTGGCACGATATCTGCGGGGTGATTTGGATGAATATCCGCCGTTTATGTGGAAATAGGCGAGGAAGATCATGCTGGTTTTGATTACCTATGATGTAAACACGGAGGATTTGGGCGGCAGGAGAAGGCTTCGCAAGATCGCAAAGGAATGTACGAATTACGGACAGCGAGTTCAAAATTCGGTATTCGAATGCTTGCTGAATGCAGCACAGTGCAGGCAACTTCAGCATGTGTTGTGCAACATTATGGACAAAGAGAAGGACAGCCTCAGATTCTACTATCTTGGCAACAAATATCAGACCAGGATCGAACACTTCGGAATCAAAGGCGGATATGAACCGGAAGGGATCTTGATGGTCTAGTGCGAAGATGAAGCAATCATAAGATTGCGGCAAGGTTCGCACCGGAAAAAGATTGTGTATAATGTACAAAAACGGATCTGCCTGCAAGATAAAGAAAAAATTCTTGCGGGCAGGATTAGGTTTTGTATTGAAAGTACGAGTAATATGCGCAAAGACAGGCGTGTGATTTTGTCTGTTTTTGCTGTCGCACCCCCACGCGGGGTGCGTGGATTGAAATATAGCTTTTATCCCCTCTCCCCATCCACGTTCTGCGTCGCACCCCCACGCGGGGTGCGTGGATTGAAATATAGATCGAACGCCGGAATACAAGAAGTTCATGAGTCGGAC
>CAYXAN010000180.1:0-3394 GCA_964461705.1 uncultured Sarcina sp.
CAGGAGCGTACAGATGCTCTCGAGCAGCTCGCGCTTTTGCAGCTTGGCCATTTCCTCGCGATAGCACATGGTCAGAATGCGGTAAAGCTTTTTGGAAAAGGTCTTCCTCCGAAGCGAAAGATAATTGATCTGAGGCAGCAGCTCCTCGGTGACAAGGCCCCGTCTGGCGGCAAAATAAAGCGTCTGCAGCTCAAAATCCCCCAGCTCATGCAAAAGTCCCGCCGCATTCTGGAGCAGCTGAAAATATTCCATGTACAAAATAGGAGACCGGCTGCCCGCCTCGTACTGCCGCCGAAGAGCCCGCGCCGTCTCCTGCGGGTGAAGCATCCTGTCCGAATCCGCATACAGCAAAAGCCAGGCAATCCAGAAGTTATCCGGATTCTGCCTCTGCTTTCTGCTGATGCTGCGGATCACATCCCTGCTGATGCCGTAGGACCATCCTGCATCCTGCCCGGATAAGTCCCCGGCGCTGCCGGCTTCCGCACACAGTGCGGTCAGATACATCCGATAGGAGTAGGTCAGATCGTCCTCCAGATCAAACTGGGCAAGTGAAAATTCAGGAAGCTCCTGCTCCAGGCCGGACAGGCGGCGATTCAAGGCCTGCAGCTCCCAGACCGCATCCTTTTCCTGATGAACGGTAAGCAGATAATGAATTTTATACAACGTCGTCAGCGGATTGCTGCGGTCACTGTCCTGCAGACGCCGTATCAGGTGCCCCATATGCTCGGCAAAGGTCTTGCTGTCCAGCTTTTTGCTGCGAAGAAGCAGATATTCCTGCATCATGGAGCAAATGATTTCATGCTGCTGTCTGCGGTGAATGGTACGAAGAGCCGTCTGTACGCCGCAGGATACCGTGACCGGAATCCGGATCGCATCTCCGTAGGCAGGGGTCAGGACAACACAGCCGTAATTCCTTCCGCCGTGAAGCTGCAGGGGATCGATGGCAAGCGTGACGGCTGCCGCCCCGTCGCAAAAGGAATCGGCGCCCAGCGTATGCGTGTCCGCCGTAAGGAAATCTCCGCTTACCGAGACGGACAGCCTCGTATAGCCCCAGCCGTTTTGCCGAACCCGAACCGGCCGGTACACCAGTCCACGATCCTTCTCATCCCGCAGCAGCATCAAATCAACCGATATCTCCCCCGGATCCGCCCGAAACTCGGCCGGGCGCTTCTGCTGCGCCGCAATCAGGAATTCCTCTACATTATGTTCATTGCCCTTTCTTGCGGAAAGAGCGCGGTACAGGGTCTGAAGCCCGGGCCGCCTTACCGCCGCCTCCTTCGGATTCGAATTCGGGTTTTCCCTCCGCTCTTCCCTCAGGACCTCATGGAAATCCTCCCGATAAAACAGCTCAACCGCTTCCCTCCAGTTCGTGCGGGCAAGGTTGGTAAAATGCGTCAGATTCTTCACCGGACCAAGGCTTGATGCCGGAAGCTCCCGCCGGCATGTGAAGCGATAGGGAATACGATATTCCCCGTTGTCGGAGAGAATGCAGAACTCCCCCTCCACGATCTCCGATCCGTCTGCTTCCCAGCCCTCTGTATCCACGGAAAAGGCGATGGTTTCACACGCTCCGGAAAATTCATTGGTAAGAAGCCGGACCGCCGGCTCGGAGGAGGTCACAAATCCGTTTACTGCATGTCCTTCGGGACCGTAAATTGTAAAGGAACCGTCGTATGCGGAGCCCGGCTGCAGCGTGACATTGACCGATTCAGTCGAAAACGACAGAGAACCCTTCCGGATATGAAATTTCTCATCATTCATCCTGTCCCGCTCTCTGCCCTGCAGCATTTCCCGCTCCTTTCCGTGCACAATCCGCTTTATTATAACAGAAAAGGCGCCCGGGACATAGTCCCGGGCGCCGCGGCGCAGAATGCGCCTTGGCCTAAGCCTCTTTCGTTTCCGCTTTTTCTTCTTTCTCTTCTTTTTCTTCCTTCTCTTCTTTCTCTGCTTTTTCTGTCTTTTCCTCTTTTGTCAGCGCCAGCATCATCTCGTTGGAGCGGGCCACGAAGGCGGTCATCTCCTCCGGTGTTAAGGGTGCATTCTGAAGTCTGGCAAGATCATAGAGCTGGGCGCAGACCTTCCCGGCCTCTTCCGTCTCCTCATGCTCTAAGACATACTGAACCAGCGGATGCTCCGCATTCAGAATCAGGGTCTGTCCCTCATCCTTGAACATTCCGAGATCTGCCCCGTTCATGGAATACATCTTCATCATGTCCTGCATTCTGCGGTTCTGCTCGTCCACCTTCAGGATGGAAGACACCTCCTTGTCCTTGAGGTT
Source organism: uncultured Sarcina sp. (assembly GCA_964461705.1). GTDB lineage: Bacteria > Bacillota > Clostridia > Lachnospirales > Lachnospiraceae > CAG-791. The sequence continues at coordinate 2,279 of CAYXAN010000180.1, forward strand.
CTGCAGCACCACCTGCAGCTTGTCGCTGCCGACTGCCTTACGCACCACAGGCTCCAGTGCCTTTCCCTTTTCCTCCAGGGCCTTTGCAGCCTCCTCGCTGGTTTCTCCCTGCAGCACCTCATCCACGCCGGCATCGATACGGGCAAAATGGATTCCCTCGTTCTTCATCTCCAGCTGCTGAATGAAGGGCGTGTCGATATTGGCATTCAGGACAAAGGCCTGCAGCTTATGCTCGCGGAACATCCGGATGTATTGTCCCTGCTGCTGCTCATCTGTCACATAATAGATGGTTCTGTCCTTTTTGTCCTCTTTTTCGTCATCTGCCGGACCCTTGGCCTTTGCGGCGTCATCCACCACCTCGGCCTCCACCTTATCACCGTTCTCATCCACGGCGTTCTGCTTCCCGTCGTTCTCATCGGGATCAATCCGGTTGACCTCCAGCGCCTCAGGCAGTGTCAGATACTTGCCGTCCAGATCCTTGAACAGGATGTAATCCGTCATCTTTTCGCAGAACTTTCCGTCCTTGAGGCATCCGTACTTGATGAAGGGACTGATGTCATCCCAGTATTTGTCATAATTGTCCTTGTCGGTCTTGCACATGCCGGCCAGCTTATCCGCCACCTTCTTGGTGATGTACTCGGAAATCTTCTGGGCAAAGCCGTCGTTCTGCAGTGCGCTTCTGGACACGTTCAGAGGCAGATCCGGGCAGTCGATGACACCCTTGAGCAGCATCAGGAATTCCGGAATCACTTCCTTGATGTTGTCCGCAATGAAGACCTGATTGTTGTACAGCTTGATCACACCCTCCGCCGACTCGTATTCCAGATTGATTTTCGGGAAATACAGAATTCCCTTCAGATTGAAGGGATAATCCATATTCAGATGAATCCAGAACAGCGGCTCCTTATAATCATGGAAGAGCTTCCGGTAAAAGCTCTTATATTCCTCCTCCGTGCAGTCCTTGGGATTCTTGCCCCAAAGAGGAGAAGGATCGTTCAGAAGCTCCGGACGCTTCCGGATTTTCAGCTCCTTTTCGGCGGGTGCCTCGGACTTTTTGTCCTCGCTGCCTGCCTCGCCCTCCGGCTTTTTTTCGTCGTTTTCCGCGTCCTTCTTTTC
>CAYXAN010000180.1:3494-4660 GCA_964461705.1 uncultured Sarcina sp.
CGCTGCCTGCCTCGCCCTCCGGCTTTTTTTCGTCGTTTTCCGCGTCCTTCTTTTCGTCCTTCTTGGGCTCGATCACCTCCAGCACCACATCATCCGGTCTGCGCTCCGACTCCTTGATGATCTGCGTGTCCTTGGTATCCTTCACCGACAGATAAATCTCGGTGGGCATGAAGCCGCAGTATTTCTCAATGACCTCGCGGGCACGGTAGGTGTTGGAAAATTCCACGCAGTCCTCTGACAGATGCAGGGTGATTGTGGTACCGAACTCCTTCCGATCAGAATCCTCCATGGAAAACTCGCTGCCGCCGCTGCATTCCCAGTGCACTGCCCTCGCACCCTTCTGGTAGGACAGCGTGTCGATGGTCACCAGGTCCGCCACCATGAAGGCAGAATAAAAGCCCAGTCCGAAGTGACCGATGATCTGATCACTGTTGGCCTTGTCCTTGTACTTGTTCATAAAGGCTTCCGCTCCGGAGAAGGCAATATTGTTGATGTATTCCTTCACCTCATCGGCGGTCATGCCCAGTCCGTTATCGATGATCTGAATGGTCTTGCCCTCCGGATCCAGCACGACGTCAATCCTTGCCTTCCAGTCCTCCGGAAGCTCACACTCGCCCATCATTTCCAGCTTTTTAAGCTTGGTGATGGCATCACACCCATTGGAGATCAGCTCACGATAGAAAATATCATGATCGCTGTACAGCCACTTCTTGATAATGGGGAACATGTTCTCGCTGTTAATAGATAACTGTCCTTTTTCTGCCATAATTTCTTATCCTCACTTCTATCCAAACATCCATCTGTCCGAAGCCCTGCCTCTGCCTTCGGCGGCGCATCATCGATCCATCCCGGCAGCTGCCGAACGCAGGCGACTCCGTCAGAGCGTATCCATAACTGTCAGTCTAGTCTTGCGAAAATTTAAAGTCAATACAAAATTAGCACTCACCGGAAGTGAGTGCTAACAGTGCCGTGAAAAAGGCCGTATTTATCGCCCTTTCCGGGATTCTTAAATCTTTATAAATCCTTCTTATTGTACCAGTCCGGCACAGATCGAGAAGAAGCAATCCGATGAGGCCTCATCGCTGCCGCACAGCTCCACCTGATTCCAGCGCTGCTGCCGCAGCTGATAATCCAGGTCCTGCGCCGCGCTGTCATAGGCGGCTTCG
>CAYXAN010000181.1:0-4627 GCA_964461705.1 uncultured Sarcina sp.
TCCGGAATGCTGCCGCACTGCCGCTTTTCGGTATTCAGAATACACAGCGAGGTGGGAGCCAGATAAATACTCTGCTGAAGGACAACAGGCGAGATCCCGAGAAGGTAGCCCACTGCCTCAAGATTCGCGCCAAGGTGTGCAAAAAACACCAGAGTGACATCCTCATCACCGCGTGTTTTCTCTTCATCTGCCTCGTAATACCCGTCCTTTCGATGATATCCGTACTCGGAAAGAACGGAGTCCAGACCCTGTCGAAGCCTGATGACGGCATCCTCATACGCTGCATTGGATTGCAAAAGAGGGTGGCGGAAGAAGTTGTCCTTGTCAAAAAGCAGCGGTTCATTTGTCCAGTACTGGGGCATAAAATCCCATGGAACCTGCTTCTTTCCGGTGACAGGATCAATGACAGGATAGGAAAACTCCTGCATCCAGTCCACGATTTCCGCGGTGCGGCCCATAGAGCGCAAAGAGGGCTCTGCCGTTAATTTGGCACGCTCCAGCGGGGAGGTGAAAAAACGGTCTACCTTCCAATGCGGAATGCGGTTCGCGAGGATACGCGCCTCCTGAAAGCCGCGTTCTGTCAGAGTATGACGCTCGTAATCCGGCTCTGCGTGACGAACAAAAATAATGCGCATACTGGTACTCCTTTATAATGATTTCTGAAGTCCATCATAACATGATGTTGGGGTTAAAAGGTTAAAAGGCTTTTTATTCCATGATACCGGGCTAAACTTTTTTCATGTTTTATGATAAACTCATAAGCCGAACATAATTTCGATTACTGCGCAGACGCCTGGTGACAGGGCGGTCACGATTACTATTGAGAGAGCGGTTTATGATTGCATCCTTGACTGGAACCATTGAAAGCTGCGGAAAGAGCAGTGTTGTTCTGAATGTGAACGGAATCGGCTTTGACGTGAAGATGAGCGAGGAGGGGATCCGGGAGCTTGCAGCCTGCGGCACAAAGGAAGCAGTTCACGTGCACACCTACGTGAGCTTCGGGCGAGAGGGAGAGGTGACGCTGTTCGGCTTCCTTGGTGCGGACGAGCTGGATCTGTTCAAGAAGCTGATCACCGTCAGCGGGATCGGACCGAAGGGGGCGCTGTCCCTTCTGTCGGTGATGAGTGCGGAGGATCTGGTCTATGCCATCCTTTCCGGCGATGCCAAACGGATTTCCAGTGCTCCCGGCATCGGAAAGAAGACAGCGGAACGACTGGTTCTTGATCTTCATGATAAGCTGGAGTCTGCAGCCGATGCAGGAAGGAATCATGCAGATGGATATGACACGGGAATCGGCACGAACGGGGCAATGGATACCGGCGCGATGGGAGAGGCGGCTGAGGCGCTGACGGCACTGGGATATTCAAGGGCGGAGGCAGTAAAGGCGGTTCACACAGCAGCTGCTGATGAGGGAACCGACCCGTCCGACACGCAGCAGCTGCTGAGCGCGGCCCTGAGATATCTGTAGGCATTGTGAAACGGTGGAGAGCAAGGATTCCGATGGTTGAAGCCGGCACCGGCGTTCAGGGAAGAGGGCGGTATCAGGCAGGAGAATAACCGTGGAAAAACGTATGATTGAGACCAGCTTCACAAAGGAGGATGAGAAAATCGAAAACACCCTCCGGCCGCAGAAGCTGAAGGATTATATCGGACAGGCAAAGATAAAGGACAGCATCAGCATTGCCATAGAGGCAGCGAAGCTTCGAAAGGAGCCGTTGGACCATATTCTGTTTTACGGTCCTCCGGGTCTTGGAAAGACGACCCTGGCACAGATCCTGGCCAATGAAATGGGCGTTCATATCAAGATAACCAGCGGACCGGCCATTGAAAAGCCGGGAGAGATGGCAGCGATCCTCAACGGACTGAAGGCAGGCGATATTCTTTTTGTGGATGAAATTCATCGTCTGAATAAACAGGTCGAGGAGGTTCTTTATCCGGCGATGGAGGACTATGCCATTGACATTCTGATCGGCAAAGGGGCGGCAGCCAAGTCCATTCGTCTGGAGCTGCCGAAATTTACATTGGTGGGAGCCACGACCCGGGCAGGACTCCTGTCAGCACCTCTTCGGGATCGCTTTGGATTGATTCAGCGGCTGGAATTTTATCAGGTATCCGAATTGAAGGAAATCATTCTGCATTCCGCAGTCAGGCTGAACGTAAAGATTGATGAAGCAGGGGCACAGGAGATGGCAAAGCGCTCCCGGGGAACGCCAAGGCTTGCCAATCGCATTCTGAAGCGTGTGAGGGATTACGCGCTGGTTCGCTTTGACGGCGTGATTACGCAGGAGGTGGCGCAGACCGCACTGAATCTGATGGATGTGGATCCGATGGGGCTGGACCGCAATGACAGACGGATTCTCATGACGCTGATCCAGAATTTCGGCGGCGGACCTGCCGGGCTGGAAACATTGGCGGCCTCCATCGGAGAAGATGCGGGAACCATTGAAGACGTGGTGGAGCCGTACCTTCTGCAGCATGGCCTCTTGAATCGAACGCCGAGGGGGAGGATAGCGACACAGGCGGCCTATGAACACCTGGGGCTTGAATTCCCAAAGAACGGGGAATTATAATGGGGCTTAGAAAAACAGGGAGGATGGGTCGCCATGGCAGCAAATGCAGCGAAAACCGATGCAGAGGTTATTATTGACGGGAAGGTATATACCATTTCCGGCTTTGAAAGTGAGGAATATATCCAGAAGGTGGCCTCCTATCTGAACGGGAAGCTCGCAGAGCTCCGAAAGGAAGACACCTATATGCGGCTTAGCCCGGATTATCGGGGTGTTCTGCTTGAGCTTAATATTGCAGATGATTATTTTCGGATGCAGCAGGAGAAGGAAGAGATTTATCAGGACAGTGCCAGCCGGGAGAAGGATCTGTATGACCTTAAGCACGAGCTGATCGCCACACAGATGAAGCTGGAAAAAGCGGAAAAGGATTTGAAGGCTCTCCGTGACAAGAATGACGAGTATGAGAAGAAGGTCATTCGTCTGGAAACGGAGCTGAAGACCCGCAGGGATGATCGCCGGTGATAAGCGGAAGAAGCGGTGGTTGTGCTGCAGAATGTACGGGGAGGGCATCGGAGCAGTCCGGTGCCTTTTTGTGTGTTCACGGCAGACAGCGATGATTGGATGGGAATATGGAGCATAAAGTGGAGCTTTTGGCACCCGCCGGCTGCATGGAAGCCTTTCGGGGAGCTGTGAATGCAGGGGCTGATGCCGTATATCTTGCGGGAAAGCAGTTCGGCGCCAGGGCATATGCGGATAATTTTGATGAAAAACAAATAGAGGATGTGATCCGACGCGCGCATCTTTTCGGAATGCGCACCTACCTGACGGTGAACATTTTGACAAGGCAGGAGGAACTGCAGACGCTTGGGGGCTTTGTCCTGCGAATGTATGAGGCGGGACTGGACGGCGTGATTGTACAGGATTTAGGTGTTGCGGCGCTTCTGCGGCGGCTGTGTCCTAGTCTTGAGCTCCATGCCAGTACACAGATGTCCGTTACAGGACCGGAAGCGGTGCAATTCCTGAAGAAGCAGGGATTTACCCGGGTGGTTCCCGCAAGGGAAATGAGCTTAGAGGAAATCGGTCTGATTAAAAAAGAGGGGATCGAAGTAGAAAGCTTTGTTCATGGTGCCATGTGCTATTCCTATTCCGGGAAATGCCTGATGTCCAGTTTTCTGGGCGGAAGAAGCGGGAATCGCGGACGGTGTGCCGGAACCTGCAGGCTGCCTTATGAAATACTGGACGGAAAAGGAAAGCCGCTTGACCGTGACGGAAGCTGCTATCCGATTTCCATGCGGGATATGTGTGTTCTTCCGATCCTTCCGGAACTGATTGACGCAGGAATTGATTCCTTCAAGATTTAAGGAAGAATGAAAAAGCCGGAATACGTAGCGGGAACAGTGGCGGTGTATCGCAAATATATCGATCGGTTTTATCGGTGGGATGCAGAGGGACGGCCGGGGAAATGGGAGCTTGAAAAAAAGGACGTGCAGAAGCTGCAGAGCCTGTACATTCGATCGGAATTATGTCAAGGGTATTACCATATCAGAAACGGCCGAAGCCTGCTGACCGTTCGGGAGCCCGGCTACAAGGGGACTGACCCGGAGCTGCTGACAGAAATCCGCAAACGGTATCTGCAAAAGGATAAAAAGGCGCAGATTGCCGGAAAAGCCGTACTGATATCCGGAAGGAGGGCTGTGCTGCAGGTATGGCTTACAGCGGAAAAACGGCCGCATGAGGTCATCTGCGGCGAGTCCGAGGCGGTGATACAGAAGGCGAGAAATCAGGCCCTGACAGAGGAGACGATACGTGACAAGCTGATCAAAACGGGTGATTTCCCGTTTCAGTTTTGCAGCCTGCAGGTGATCACGGACGGGAATGCCTTTCTTTCGCTGGCGGAATTGGGAGAGCTTCGAAGAAGCACTCTGGAGAAGCTTCTGGAGGCATGCGCCGCTCCTTCTGATGCCGCCTCCGGTGCCGCTTCGGCTGAAATTTCAGATGTCGTTTCTGACGCCGTCTCCGATGCCGCTTCGGCTGCTGCTCCCGATGCCGCCTCCGGTGCTGCCTCAGATGCCGCAAAAAAAGCTTTGGCCAAAACAAGACACACAACATCGGAAAACGCC
>CAYXAN010000182.1:0-4609 GCA_964461705.1 uncultured Sarcina sp.
ACAAATATTATGAGGGCAGTGAGGTTGATTCTGCGAATACGGAAAACTGGAGCCTTGCATGGGACTGGTTCAGGGAAAACGAGGACAATATCGTCTACACCACATCAAACAATGACAGCATTTCCCGTCTGAATCAGGGAGAGCTGGATCTGGTACCGGCGTGGGATGACGATTCCTGTGTGGCACGCGCTGCAGGTGAGCTGGCGGATTTTGCCAAGCTGTACATTCCTGAAATGGGTTCCGTCGGCGGCGGAGATACTGTCGGAATGCTTGCAAACGCTCAGCATAAGGCGGCGTCGCTGCTGCTGATCAACTGGCTGACCGGCGAGGAGGGCCAGGAGCTTGTCACGAATGTATTGAGCTCTATTCCTGCAAGAACCGATATCTCGGCGGCGGAAACGATGATCGATGATTCCTATATGCAGTACAGAACCAAGTGGCTGCCGGCATGGTATAAGGCGGAGTACGTTAAGGAATTCACGGAGCAGGTTCTGCAGAACTGATCGGACAGAAGGAGCGGACATATGGAGGAGCGGCTTACAATCGAGCATATTGCAAAGAGCTTTGGAAGCTATCGCGCATTGGACGACATCAGCGTCGATGTGGAAAAGGGCAAATTTGTCACATTGCTTGGCCCGTCCGGATGCGGCAAGACCACGCTGCTCCGCATCATTGCGGGGTTTCTGGAACCGGATGAGGGAGAGATTCGCTTCGGCGGCAAAAGGCTGAATGACGTTCCGGCCAATAAGCGGAACACAGCGATGTGCTTTCAATCCTACGCGCTTTTCCCGCACAAGACGGTGTACGAAAACATTCGCTTTGGACTGCGGATGAGGAAGGTTCCGAAGGACGAACAGACTGCCGCCATTGAGCGTGCAATGGAAATTGTCAATCTGACAGGACTTGGAGAACGAAAGCCGTATGAGCTTTCCGGCGGCCAGCAGCAGCGTGTGGCACTGGCAAGGTGCATCGTCGTTCGCCCGGATATTCTGCTGTTTGACGAGCCGCTTTCCAACCTCGATGCCAAGCTGAGGGAGTCTGTTCGGGTGGAGATTCGGAATCTGCAGAAGGAGCTTGGGATTACGACCATTTATGTAACGCACGATCAGGCGGAGGCTCTTGCCATTTCGGATGTCATTGTTTCCATGAGCGCCGGTCATGTGCAGCAGATCGCAAGTCCGAGGGATATTTATGAGCGGCCAAGGAACCGGTTTGTGGCGGACTTTATCGGTACCGCCAACATCATTGCGGCCGCTTTGCCGAACCGATCGGGCGCAAATTGGAGATATGAGACGGATCTTGGCATGATGACAGCCGGAAGCTGCTGCAACATGGCGGGTATGGACGAGCAGTATTCGCTGTGCTGGAGACCGGAGGACATGGTCCTTTTGGGAGAGAACGAGCGGCCGGAGAATATGAACGTGATTGATGCCGATATCCGCAATACCGTCTATATGGGGAGTACCGTGGATTTCTTTATCGATGCGGGAGGTCACGGCTTCCGCACGAATCTTCCGAAGGATATTCGGCTGCAGGAGGGAGACAGGGTGCGGTTCGGGATACCGGTGGAGAAGACACATGTCCTGTGCAATTAGCGGCCGGCGGAAAGGATTGCTGCAATGAAGAAGAAATTTGAGTGGGGCTATCTTTTGCTGCTGCCGGGGATCGGATATATCGTTTTTATGATCGGGGTTGCTGTCTATATGATGACGGCCCAGAGCTTCGGATTTTATAACTATGCCGGCGAATCCGGCTTCACGTTGAAGTTCTGGAAAGAGGTGTTTAACAGGGAATTTCTGGATTCCATGCTGTTTTCCCTGAAAATCGGAATCCTGAGCTCCCTGTGCTGCATCGTGATCTGCTATCCTCTGGCAGTGTATCTGCAGAACGCCCGAGGGGGCAAAATTCTGCTGACATTGATTCGCATCCCATATTTTATTCCGGCACTGGTAGCAGCCTTTTTGATCGTCAATGTGATTGATTACCATGGAATATTGAATCAGGTGCTGATGGCGCTAGGGATTCTTTCTGAACCGGTGCGTCTTAGGAATGATGATTGGGGAGTCGGGGTATTGCTGATCCAGATATGGAAGAATGTTCCCTTTCAGATGATCATCATGTATTCGGCGGTCGAATCTGTCCGAAAGGATGTGAAGGACGCCGCAAGGAATCTCGGCGCAGGCCCCATACGGGTCATGACGAGCGTCATCATTCCGATTACGCTTCCTTCGGCCTTTGTTTCCGTCATCATGACCTTTATAGGAACCTTCAACGATTTTGCAATATCCAGTACGGCCGGCCCGACCTATCCGATCTCGCTGGCCAATCTGATGCAGAACTATGCATATCAGTATTCGGACTGGAATTCGGCGGCCTGCACAGGCGTGCTGATGCTGATTATTACGACGGCTTGCGTCATCGGATACACAAAAATTCAAAAGGGGCTGGAGAGACTGCTGTGATGAGAAAAGCGAGAAGGAAATCCAAGGAAAACAGATCACAAAGGTCATACATGAGAAGACTGCTTTCTTATCTGCTTCCTGCAGCGATTGGCTTCATTGCCTTCGCCTGGGTTGCCGTGCCGGTTGGAATGGCAATTTTGTGGTCTTTGGTCAATCCGGATTATCCATGGAGCTATCCGGACATTCTGCCGACGCACATCGGCTGGTATCAGTGGGACAGAATTTTTCATTATACAAACATTGTGTCTGCCATCGGCTGCAGCGTGCTGATCGCGGCGGCTGCCACGCTGCTTAGCATTCTGATTGCGCTGCCGACGGCATATGCAATCGGACGTAGAAGCATACGGTATAAATCTGCGCTGAAGGTCATCATGCTGCTGCCGATGGTTTTTCCGGGGATGGCGCTGTCCTTATTTCTCGGACGCTTTTTCTACATGAATGGGCTTTCCCAGACCTATATGGGCGTTATCCTTGCGCATACACTGATCTGCCTTCCTTATGTGCTGCGCATTCTGACCGCCAGCTTTGAAACGATGCCGCAGGATCTGATTGATGCGGCATCCAATCTGGGAGCAGGCGCCGGAGTGAAGCTGTTTGAGCTCTATCTGCCGATGATTGCACCGGGAATGGTTTCCGGAGCTATTTTCGCCTTTATCGAGAGTATGCAGGAGTTTAATCTTGCGTACATCATCGGAACACCGGCCATTCAGACAGTACCGACCATTCTGTATTCCTACATGGGGAGAAATTTCCTGCGGACATCCGCCTCGGTCATTACGCTGATCATGATGGTTCCGAGCATTTGTCTGCTGATTCTGACGGAAAAATTTGTTAAGACCGAGCACTTGGGGGCTGCTCTCGGGAAGATGTGACGAAACGCATGCGAGGATCGCAGACCTTACAGAATGGATCGCAGGCCTTACAGAATGGATTGCGGGATTTACAGAGCGGATTGCGGGCATTGCAGAGCAGATCGAAGGCATTGCAAAGGATCGCGGCGCCTGCGCTCACTTTGCGGCCGGCGCATAGGATCGGAGGCAGATCATGGAACTGGCATTGGCAACGGATTATGCAGGGGAAGCATATGATCTTGAAACGGTATGGGAGGCCCTGCGTGAGTCGGCGGAACATGGAATCACACATATGCACTGGGCGCATGGCTGGCAGGGTGATCACTTCTATACCTCGCAGGAGATGCGTACGATTCAGGGCAGACTGAAGGAGTATGGCCTGCAGCTGAAGGGGATTCATGCCTCCGCGGGATGGATTTATGAGAGGAAGGAGGGAATCTACAAATGGCCTCCGCTGAACAATCCGCCCTGCGATTATGCCTCTTTGAATGAGGAGGTACGAAGGCGCGGCGCCGGGCTGATTCGGAACCGGCTGGAGCTGGCCAATCTGACGGGCGCGCAGGAAATCGTGCTGCACCTGCAGCTGCCGTATGTGCGCTTTGAACGGGAAAAGGGCTTTCGGGACAAATTTTACACCCAGGTATGGAAAAGTCTGGATGAAGCGGCCGATACCGCCCGAACCTACGGAGTGCGGATTTGTCTGGAGAATTTGGTGGGGACACCGGAGCAATACCAGATCGATGAATTGGATCGGCTGTTCGCACGCTACCCTGCGGAATCAGTAGGCTTTTGCTTTGATACCGGACATGGGCAGCTGACCAATCCGGCAGACCCGCTGCATCTGGCAAGACGTTATCAGAAGCGCCTGTATGCCATGCATCTGAATGACAACATGAGCTGCAGCGGGGATTTTTCGGATGATTTGGTGCTCACAAAGGCAGACAGTCACCTTGTCATGGGAGACGGAGTGGTCGACTTCGATGGATTTGCAGACATTGCGGCGGGCTCCCCCTATTCCCTTCCGGTTGTCGGTGAGTTCGTCTGCCGCGGCGACCGCGAGGAGTTCTTTGCAAAGTCCGTGCAGAGAATGACGGAGTTCACGGAAAGGATCCTAAAGCGAAGGAATTGCGGCGTATTGTGATATCATTGTTGTCATGAAGCACCAAATGTGTCGTTTTGCGGAGTATACGATTGCGGAAGCACAGAGTGCGACAATCCGGAATCCATTGCAGCAAAGGATAGAGGAGCTTGTGACAGTATGACGATTCTCCATTACGTGGGAGTTTTGCTGGTCCT
>CAYXAN010000183.1:0-4575 GCA_964461705.1 uncultured Sarcina sp.
CCTTTGTGGAGACCTCAAGGGTCGAGGTGGCTCCCATGACGCAGGAAGAAATCCGGGAGTATGCAGATTCAGAGGAGTCGATGGACAAGGCCGGCGGATACGGCATACAAGGAATCTTCGGCAGATATGTCACGGGAATTCACGGGGACTACAACAACATTGTCGGGCTGCCGACGGCGCACCTGTATCGTGTGCTGAAGGAATTCGGCCTGCGGCAGGACGGATAAGCTTATCATTTCCTTAAAGGGGATGCCAGACCGGCCGGCGCTTCTCGTAGGTTACGTAGCCTGTGAAGCCGCACTCTGCCAGCAATGCCGCCGCGCGGTCAAAGCCGAAGGCAACCGCTTCGAAACGATGCGCATCGGAACCGACGGTAATCAGGCGGCCGCCGAGATCATGGTAGCGCTTGAGAACGGCCTTCCCCGGGTTTGTTTCAGGAAAGCCCTTCATCAGCGGGGAGGTGTTGATTTCCAGAGCTTTGTTATGACAGATCAGCAAGGAGAGAAGAGGGTCGATGACATCCTGATACCGCTCATAAAGATAGCTTGAGGTTCTCTCCCTACAGGAGCCGTCCGCAGATCGAGGTCCGCAGCGAAAGATATAGTCCAGATGGCCGTAGCTGTCAAAGTCCGTGAAGGCCTGTACATTTTTCAGCGCCTGTTCAAAATAAGCGCGATAGGGATCGAAGCCATCTTCCGCGGAGCCTTCTTCAAAAAAGGAGGAGTAATAGGGATCCATGCCGTCCTGTGCAGAGTGCGTGGAGCCGATGATAAAATCGAAATCCGGATGCTCCCGAACATAGGAGACAAGAGCACTTTTCATCGATGCCCGCAGGCCGAGCTCCAGCCCGAAAAAGAGCCGGATCCTTCCGGCATAGCGCTCTTTCATAAGAAGATACATTTCACGATAGGCAGGGTAGTCGACATGAAAGTCGCCCTCCGGATCGTCAGAAGGTGTGTTGCGGAAAGGGGAATCCAGGTCCAAATGCTCCGTAAAGCAGATGGACTGCAGTCCTGCGTTTATGGCAGCCTGAATCTGAGCCTCCATGGGAGCCTTGGAATCGGCCGAAAATGCCGTATGCAGATGATAATCGGATAAAATAGCCATGCGTGCCTCCCTGAGAGCCTCCAAATGTCGGAATATCCGCATGATATCAGGGTCAAAAGATCTTTTGATTCCAACGTCATTTGAATGGGTGAAACAAGGGTATGATAGCAGATTTACAGCAGATTTACAGATAAAACGGGGAAAATTGCCGTCGATGTTTTCCGTTGGCGACACTTGAAATTGCGTCAGCAGTCGAGTATCATAAACCTTGCTGATAAAAAGTTGACAAACTGTTATGGGCGTCAATCATAAAAAATTTTTCAGGAGGATTGAAAAATGGCAGTTAAAGTTGCAATTAATGGTTTTGGCCGTATCGGCCGTCTTGCTTTCCGTCAGATGTTCGGAGCAGAGGGATTTGAGATTGTTGCAATCAACGATCTGACTTCTCCCAAGATGCTCGCTCACCTTCTCAAGTATGACTCAACACAGGGAAGATATGCGCTGTGCGACAAGGTTGAGGCAGGCGAGGATTACATCGCAGTGGACGGCAAGAAGATCACCATCTATGCAAAGGCTAATGCTGCAGAGCTTCCTTGGGGCGAGCTTGGTGTTGACGTTGTTCTGGAGTGCACCGGCTTCTATACCTCCAAGGCAAAGGCACAGGCTCACATCGATGCCGGTGCAAAGCACGTTGTGATCTCTGCTCCTGCAGGAAACGATCTTCCTACGATTGTTTACAATGTTAACCACCAGGGTCTGACAGCTGAGGACAAGATCATCTCCGCTGCCTCCTGCACGACAAACTGCCTGGCTCCTATGGCAAAGGCTCTGAACGATCTGGCTCCCATCAAGTCCGGCATCATGTGCACCATCCATGCTTACACCGGCGATCAGATGACACTGGACGGCCCTCAGAGAAAGGGTGATCTGAGAAGATCCCGTGCAGCAGCTGTTAACATCGTTCCCAACAGCACCGGCGCTGCAAAGGCAATCGGCCTTGTTATCCCTGAGCTGAACGGCAAGCTGATCGGCTCTGCACAGCGTGTTCCTACCCCTACCGGCTCCACCACGATCCTGACAGCAGTTGTTGAGGGTGAAGTTACCAAGGATCAGATCAATGCAGCAATGAAGGCAGCAGCTACCGAGTCCTTCGGCTACAACGAGGATGAGATCGTTTCCTCCGATATCGTCGGAATGACCTATGGCTCCCTGTTCGATGCTACACAGACCATGGTTCTGCCCATGGACAACGGAACCACTGAGGTTCAGGTTGTTTCCTGGTACGACAACGAGAATTCTTACACCAGCCAGATGGTTCGTACCATCAAGCACTTCGGCTCTCTTCTGAACAAGTAATCTCTGACGGGACTACAGCAGAACAGCCAGGATAAGGAATTTAGGAGTGAGGCCCGGGCCCCTGAGGGCCTGAGCCTCGTTTTGTGTTTCAAAAAGGAGATGAAACATGGCAGCATTGAATAAAAAGACGGTTGATGACTTCAACGCAGCCGGCAGAAGAGTTCTGGTCCGGTGTGATTTCAACGTTCCGCTTAAGGAAGGCAAGATTACGGATGAGACGCGCATCGTTGCAGCTCTTCCTACCATTAACAAGCTCATTGAGGAGGGAGCCAAGGTGATCCTCTGCTCTCACCTTGGAAAGGTGAAGAACGGACCCAACGAGGGAGAGTCTCTGGCACCTGTTGCAGAACGCCTTTCTGAAAAGCTTGGCAAGGCAGTGACCTTCGTTGCCGACTATAATGTAACGGGACAGGCTGCTGCAGAGGCTGTTGCCGCAATGCAGGCAGGCGATGTGGTTTTGCTTCAGAACACACGCTTCCGTGGAAAAGAGGAGACGAAGCCGCAGGATGCAGGTGAGCAGTTTGCCAAGGAACTGGCGGATCTTGCCGACGATTATGTATGCGATGCATTTGGCTCTGCACACAGAGCGCATGCGTCTGTTGCTGTCGTGACAAAGTATATCCGCGAGAAGGGCGGCACCTGCGCCGTCGGCTATCTGATGCAGAAGGAAATCAAGTTCCTCGGCAATGCCGTAGAGGATCCGGTTCGTCCCTTTGTGGCAATCCTCGGCGGAGCAAAGGTTGCAGACAAGCTGAACGTTATTTCCAACCTTCTGGAGAAGTGCGATACCCTGATTATCGGCGGCGGCATGGCCTATACCTTCGCAAAGGCACAGGGCTATGAAATCGGCACCTCCCTTTGCGATGAAACGAAGGTGGATTACTGCAAGGAGATGCTTGCAAAGGCGGAAAGCCTCGGCAAGAAGCTGCTGCTTCCGGTAGATGCCGTTACGACGGATCATTTCCCGGATCCCATCGATGATGCATCCATTGCAACAGAGGTGGTGGACATTGACAAGATTCCCGCAGACAAGATGGGAATGGATATCGGCCCGAAGACACGTGCATTGTACGCAGAGGCTGTTGCGTCTGCCAAGACGGTTGTTTGGAACGGACCGATGGGCGTATTTGAGAATCCGGTTCTGGCAGAGGGCACAAAGGCTGTTGCAAAGGCGCTGGCTGAGACCGACGCTACGACCATCATCGGCGGCGGGGATTCTGCGGCAGCGGTCAATCAGCTTGGCTATGCCGACAAGATGAGCCACATTTCCACCGGCGGCGGTGCTTCCCTGGAGTTCCTGGAAGGCAAGGAGCTGCCCGGCGTATATGCTGCGGATGATAAGTAACAGATACTGTTTATGACTGAGGCTTAGGAGGAAAAGGATATGCCGCGTAAGAAGATTATTGCCGGAAACTGGAAAATGAATAAGACTCCCAGCGAGGCCAAGGAGCTGGTGGAGCTTCTGAAGCCCCTGGTAAACAATCCGGATGTGGATGTTGTATATTGTGTTCCTGCCATTGATATCGTGCCGGTGGCAGAGGCAATCAAGGGAACGAATGTACAGCTTGGCGCAGAGAACATTTCTGATCAGGACAAGGGTGCCTACACCGGAGAGATTTCTGCTGCCATGTTGGTGGATGCAGGCGTTAAGTATGTGATCATCGGTCATTCTGAGAGAAGACAGTACTATGCTGAGGACGATGCGTTCCTGAATCGCAAGGTGCTGAAGGCACTTGAGAACGGCCTGACGCCGATCCTGTGCTGCGGTGAGACGCTGGAGCAGCGCGAGGCAGGTGTTACCCTTGACTGGATCCGCCTTCAGATCAAGTCGGATCTGCAGGGAGTGACGGCCGGACAGGCAGCCGGGATGGTTATCGCATACGAGCCCATCTGGGCAATCGGAACAGGGAAGACCGCAACCTCAGACCAGGCAGAGGAGGTTTGCGCTGCCATCCGTCAGACCATTGCGGAGATTTATGATACCGATACGGCGGAAAAGATCCGTATCCAGTACGGCGGATCGATGAATGCCGGCAACTGCAAGGAGCTTCTTGCAAAGCCTGACATCGACGGCGGTCTCATCGGCGGTGCCGCGTTGAAGGCAGATTTCGGCGAGATTGTCAATTACAACAAGTAATGGCACTTTTTATTTGTGAGGGAACCTGTTTGTGC
>CAYXAN010000184.1:0-4499 GCA_964461705.1 uncultured Sarcina sp.
AAATATCCTCTTGGGATCATCTGCACCTTTGCCCCGGTATACAGGCCGCTGTAAATATCCTTCACAGACACATCAAAATCAAAGGGTGCCTGGTTTCCCAGGATATCCTGCTCCGTAATATGAAACAGCCTCGTAAAGGGCGCCATGAATTCAATCACGCTGCGATGACAGACCGCGACTCCCTTGGGAATTCCGGTGGAGCCGCTGGTGAAATTGACATACAGGGGCATCGTGTCGGTCATGTGTCTTCGGACTGCCATGAGGGCCGCCTCTGCCTTTTCATCCTGCCGTTCTTCCTCCTCTGCTGCCTCCAGGAGCTCCTCCAGCAGCCATCTTCTGCCGCTGCAGGGCAGTGCCTCTGCGCCCGCCCTGTTGTCCGCATCGGTGATGAGCACGGCAGGCTCCAGAACGTCCAGAACCTTCCCTGCCCGGACTGCCGGCTGCCGCACATCGATAAAGCTGTAAAAGCCTCCCGCGTAGACGGCGCCGAACATGGCAACGACGGCATCCACTGACTTTTCGAGATAGAAGGCCACCGGTGTTCCCGGCCGCACATCCGCAAGCAGAAGCTTCCCTACTGCCCGTGCCTTTCTTACCAGCTCCCGAAAGGTAATGTCCTTTGACGGATCTCCAAAGGCCGGCCGCTCCGGAAATTTCTCTGCAGACTGCTCCAACAGCTCCAGTACATTGGTTGCATACCCTGTCATTCTGCTTCCTTATCCTCCATCCCAAAACTGTCGTCACTGCCGCGCCGCCACAAGGTCACCACATCCAACGAGGCAGCGGACTCCTTCTTCCCCTGCGGCAGCGCTTTGCCTCTGTCCGGTCAGGCTGCGGCATCCCATTCTTCCGAATCCTCCTCGGACTCCCGGCTCTCCCCGGTGGCATAGTCAATGTCGATTCCCGGCTGCACATTGTAAATAAAGATATGGTACTCCACGCCCTCTCCGTTGTCCTCTACCGAATAGGCCTCCATCTCTACCCCTCTTGCCGCCAGCTCATCGTCCTTGAAATACGGTGATACCCGATACAGCACGCGGCCGCCGTAATCCTCCAGATACCGGACCACCTCATTTTCGTAGGGAAGCATCACCTCCTGATTCAAATGCTGCGTCCCGGTGATGAGATTCCTTTCATTGTCATTCTGTCCGGTCAGGCTGTACGCCAGGAGATGGCTTCGATTATAAAGATGCTGATCCTCTGAGGTTACCTCGGGATAGGTCACGCTGTGCCAGCCGGTCGGCCGAATCATATGGATATCGCCTCGTTTTTCTGTCGGCATCATCGTCTCGTCCAGCATCGCGCAGGCTGTGCCGCAGCGCCCCAGCTCGTCCAGCCCGCTGAAATTCTGCCCCTGTATCTGCTCCAGATCATATTCGGTGAAATTCGGCACGTTGTCATTGAGAATGATCACGTCCTCTCCTGCATATTCCGGAATGGATTCCGGCGCGCTGTCCACAACGCTGAGGGATGCCTTTCGGTCACCTTCCTCCTCCCCGGGTGCGGATATTTTTGCAGCAGGGGCGGTATCCTGCGGTGCTGCCTCCTCCTTGGCTCCAGAGATCTCTGCCGTCGAGGCGATGTCCTGCGGCGCTGCCTCCTTTGATGCCGGATACTGAAAACCGGCATACAGCAGCACCACCAAAACCACCAGACTTAATAATTTGCGCATCTTTCCCATTTTTTCATATCCTTTTGTGTTATCCTGTCCATGATGCCCGGATTGCTGCGCGCTGTGCGCTTCCGCAATCCAATTTAATGGAAATTGTATCTCTTGGCAACGATTCTTGGGAATGGATAAAAGGAGATTTTTATGCGTTTTGTCGTTCAGCGTGTGGAACACGCTTCCGTCACGGTAGAGGAGAAGGTCGTAGGCAAAATCGGAAGGGGTTTTCTCGTTTTGATCGGAATAGAATCCTCCGATACACAGGAGCTGGCGGACCGAATGATCAGCAAGCTGGTCGGACTTCGGATTTTCGAGGATGAAAGCGGCAAGACCAACTGCAATCTGGCCTCCGTAAACGGCGCACTGCTTCTGGTGTCCCAGTTCACACTCTATGCCGACTGCCATCACGGAAACCGTCCCTCCTTCCTTCGCGCCGGAGGACAGGAGATGGCCAATGCACTCTATGAATACATCATCGAGGCCTGCAGGAAGCAGGTTCCTGTCGTGGAGCACGGGATCTTCGGTGCGGACATGAAGGTGGATCTGCGGAATGACGGGCCGTTCACCATCCTTTTGGATTCGGACGAAATTTTCCCCTCCCGTTCAAAGGATCCGGCATAAAACGCAGCAAAAGGGCATCCGTCATTTTGTTCCTGACCGATGCCCTCTCATTGAATGAAGCGATTGATCTGCATTCCGCAGCCTCCTTCTTCTTTGCTGTATTCAGTTGTAAGCTCCCAATCTGCGATGAATTACCGCAGCTACTGCCTTTCGATTCCCATCGGACTGTACCTTCTGCAACCAGATTCCCTTCGATCGTTGACTAAGTGGTGATCTCTCGCCTTCTGCCCCTCAGATGTCCTCGATATCCTCGACCTCCTCGATGTCCTCGGCTTCTCGTATCACGCTTACCGTCTTCCTCTTCTCGGATCCGAACGATCCTGTCGATGATGAACTACTTAGTGTACATTGGTCTGCCCTCGTATCTCTGTGAGTCTTCTGTGAATCCTGCAATCTCTCTGCAGGTCTTCCGCCCTGCAAATCTTATTGCCCGCAACACCGATACCGGCTTTTACATCTTCTGAATTCAGAGCTCATTTCCTTCGGTTTTATTATACTTCTGTGGACCTTACCTATGCCTTCGGACCGCCCTCCCTTCGGATTATTTGGTTCTGATTCTGTATTTCTCTTGTGTTCCTTTGTTGATTACATCTTAGCCTGTACAAGCAAAGTTGTCAATCAGTTTTTTCGCTGAACATAAATTGTCTGTTAATTCGCAATTTTCGCCGCAATTCTGCAACTACGCTGCATTGATATTGGGGTAAAAAGTCTTTTGCCCTCATGATGCCCGGATTGTCGGGCTTTGCCATGTTTTCTTCCCTGTATTTTGCCTCTATAATGGACGCAGGAGTTTTTTACAACCCGAACGCCGCAGGATTACGGCTGTTTTCCCATGGAGGGATGATGGACATGACATTTTTGCAGAATATGAAGCGAAAACCGCATTTCGGCCGCCGCCTTTTTGGGACAGCTGTTCTCCTGTCCTTTCTTATTGTCCTGACAGGGTGCGGAGCCTCAACTTCCACGGACTCCGGGAGCAGTACAGACACCGGCTCCGAAGAGGCTTTTTTATCCGAAGAGAGCGATGCCGCCGAAGAGGAGGGCGATGCAGACAGGGCTACGGCGGACGCCGCTGCTGAACCGGGCGGTGACCCCTCCCCCGACAATGAGGGAGTCGATGCGGATTCGGATGCGGTCTCCGGCAAGGAAGGGGAGCTCACCGAGACGGCAGAACCGGCGGATTACGATTACGGTACTCCCTTGGAGGTGCCGGAGGGTCAATATCTCAGTGAGCTGACCGGGCTTCCCATCGATCAGACGCTGCAGAACCAGAGGCCCATCGCCGTGATGGTGGACAACGAAAGCAAGGCCCTGCCTCATTACGGCACGGCAGAGGCGGACATTGTCTATGAAATGATGAACAGCACCGCCAACGACCGGATCACACGCCTGATGTGTGTGTACAAGGATTGGGGGAGCCTGACGCAGGTCGGGAGCATTCGGAGCGTCCGTCCCACCAACATCCTGGTGGCACAGGAATACGACGCTGTCATCTGTCACGACGGCGGCCCCTATTACATCAATGATTATTTTTCCCGCTATCCCTATCACTTCTCGGGCACCTTTTCCCGGGTGAACAACGGGAAGGCACGGGAATTTACGGAATATATCCTCTCCGGCGATCTGGAGCGGAATTTCCGCAGCAGCGGATATTCCACCGAATATGCGGAAGACTCCGATGCGCCCGGCGGGCACTTTTCGTTTGCCGCATACGGAACCCGGATCAACCCGGATGACTATGATGCCGACGGCGTCCGCACCGCCAACACCATTGAATTGCCGTTCTATCACAACGGCTCCCAGCTTCGATACAACGAAAAGACCGGCACCTATGACTATTATGAATACGGCCGGCAGCATCTGGACGCTGACACCGACGCACCTCTCACCTTTAAAAATGTCCTGCTGCAGGACTGCTCCTTCCATCAGTATGACAGCAACGGCTACATGATTTACAACTGCATTGCCAGATTCCAGCTTGCATACTACTGCACGGAGGGCAAAAACATTTCCGTACTCTGGACCAAGGAGGGAGAGGACGGCATCACCCGCTTCTATGATGCGGCGGGAGATGAAATCACCCTCAATCCCGGCAAAACCTATATCGGTATCATTCCCGATGACACGTGGGATGAAGTGAAAATTTACTAGGGAAACGCTGATGAAAGCGTTTCCCACGCCGGATCCCGGCTGCGAAGCAGCAATTTCCTTT
>CAYXAN010000185.1:0-4490 GCA_964461705.1 uncultured Sarcina sp.
AGCAGCTGCAGGAAAGTTTAGAAGATATCGAGGATGTTCTGGAAAACTATCTTCCTGTACGGCAGGATCATGCAGCACAGCTGATTCAGGCAATGAATTACTCCGTGACGGCAGGGGGGAAACGGCTGCGGCCGATGATTCTTCGGGAGACTGCGAAAATGTACGGGGGCGACATGACATTGGCGGAGCCGTTCATGGCTGCCATAGAGATGATTCACACTTATTCGCTGGTGCATGACGATCTGCCCTCCATGGACAATGATGAATTCCGCAGAGGCCGTAAGACGACCTGGGCTGTCTACGGGGAAGGCATGGCCGTTCTTGCAGGAGACGGATTATTGAATTATGCCTATGAGACGGCACTGCTTGCCTATGATACGGCGGATGACGAGGAGGAAAAGGATCGGGTCATCCGGGCGCTTTCCATTCTGTCGCACAACGCGGGAGTTTTCGGAATGGTGGGCGGTCAGTGTGAGGACATTGTGACGGATCGGGATTCCGAGCGCCTTACGCCGGAGCTCCTGGATTACATTCACGAGAAGAAAACCGCCTGTCTTATTGCGGCCGCCTTCCAGATCGGAGCCGTCCTTGCCGGGGCACCGGGTAAGGACATTGATCTGCTCGGACAGATTGCCAGCGACATCGGACATGCCTTCCAGATTCAGGATGACATTCTGGATGTTACGGGGACGAAGGAGGAGCTGGGAAAGAGCATCGGCAAGGATGCGGCAGAGGGAAAGGCAACCTATGTATCGATGAACGGACTGGAGAGCTCGAAGGAAAAGGTAAGGCAGCTTACAGAGCATGCGGTTCAATTGATGGATGCTCTTTCGGCGCACAGTGATTTTCTCAGGGAGCTGGTGCTTCGGCTGGTGGTCAGAACAAAATAAGAAAAGGCAGGGAACGGATAATCGTGGGCAAATATCTGGATAAAATAGAACAGACCGGAGATATCAGAAAGCTTCCGCAGAGCTGCTATAAGGAGCTTGCGCAGGAAATCCGTGAGTTTCTCATTGAAAAGGTCAGTGCAACCGGGGGGCATCTTGCCAGCAATCTGGGCACGGTGGAGCTGACGATGGGACTTCACCTTGCCCTGCAGCTTCCTGAGGACAAAATTGTCTGGGACGTGGGACATCAGTCCTACACGCACAAGATTCTCACCGGGCGTAAGGAACGCTTTGACACGCTGCGCCAGTATGGCGGGGTGGCCGGCTTCCCGAGAAGAAGGGAGAGCGATTGCGATTCCTTTGATACCGGTCATGCATCCACTTCCATCTCGGCAGGGCTTGGGATGGTGAAGGCAAGAGATCTGCAGGGAGAGAAGTACAGGGTCGTTTCGGTCATCGGGGACGGCTCGCTTACCGGGGGACTGGCTTACGAGGGACTGAACAATGCGGCCAGACTGAACACCAATTACATCATTGTTCTGAATGACAACAACCGATCCATTTCCGAAAATGTGGGCGGAATGTCACGATATCTGGAGAGAATCCGGACCTCCAACTCGTACCTGGATCTGCGGGATAAGGTGTATTACTCGCTGAAGGACAAAAGTCCTGATATGGTTGAGAGAATCCGGCGGACAAAGAATACCTTCAAGTCCATGTTCCTGCCGGGGATGCTGTTTGAAAATCTGGGAATCACTTACCTTGGGCCGATCGACGGCATGGACCCTCTGGCGGTCAAGGCAGCCATTGAGCAGGCCTCGAATATCCGAAAGGCGGTGGTGGTGCATGTCATCACCAAAAAGGGAGAGGGATATCTTCCGGCGGAGCATCATCCCGCCAGATTCCACGGAACGGCGCCCTTTGAAATTGAATCCGGCCTTCCCAAAAAGAACAGCAAGGTCAGCTATTCGGATATTTTCTCCACCGTCATGGTCAAGATGGGACAAAGGGACGAGAAGGTGGTTGCCATCACAGCGGCGATGGAGGACGGAACGGGGCTGAAGCGGTTTCACAATATCTACCCGCATCGCTTTTTCGATGTCGGGATAGCGGAGGAGCACGCAGTCACCTTTGCGGCAGGTCTTGCTGCCGGTGGGATGAAGCCGGTGGTAGCGGTGTATTCCACGTTTCTGCAAAGAGCGTATGATGAGATTTCACACGATGTCTGCATGCAGGATCTGCCGGTGGTGTTCTGCATTGATCGGGCGGGTCTTGTGGGAGCGGACGGGGAGACACACCAGGGTGTGTTTGACATCTCCTTCCTTTCGACGATTCCCCGTATGACCATTGCGGCACCGAAGAACAAATGGGAATTGTCGGATTTGCTGAAGTTTGCCTTGAAGTTCGGCCATCCCATGGCCATTCGGTATCCCAGGGGGATGGTATACGATGGACTGAAGGAGATTCGGGAGCCCATCGTGTACGGCAAGTCGGAAAAAATCGTGCAGGGAAGCGGAGGCAGGAAGGACGGAGTGCTGCTGTTTGCCCTCGGGAGCATGGTGGAAACGGCGGTGCAGGTGCGGGACATCCTCCTGCAGAAGGGGATGGATGTCACAATTATCAATGCAAGATTTGCGCAGCCGTTTGATACGGAAATGCTGGAAAAGGAGCTTCCTGCGCACAGACTTCTTGTCACCATGGAGGAAAATGTGGCCAGCGGCGGCTTTGGCGAGCATGTGGAGGCCTGGTGTGCCGAGCATAGGCCTGGTCAGGAAGTGATGAAGGTTGCGATTCCGGATGCTTTTGTGGAGCAGGGCGAGGTTTCCCTGCTGAAGGAGAAGCTGGGAATGGATGCAGGGAGTATCGCTTCGAGAATTCAAGAGGCAGTGCATGGCTAAACAGAGACTGGATGTTATTTTGATGGAGGGGGGCTATGCACCCTCCAGGGAAAAAGCGAAGCTGATGCTCATGTCCGGCATTGTGTACGTCAACGGACAGAAGGAGGATAAGCCCGGCAGCACGTTTGATCCGGAAAAGATTACCCTGGAGGTCAGGGGGGAGACGCTTCGCTATGTGAGCCGCGGGGGCTTAAAGCTGGAAAAAGCGCTGGCTGTTTTCCCGATTGACCTGCAGGGAAAGATTTGCATGGATATCGGCTCCTCCACAGGAGGATTTACCGATTGTATGCTGCAAAACGGTGCCGCGTATGTGTACGCCATTGACGTGGGATACGGGCAGCTGGATTGGAAGCTTCGCCAGGACGTACGCGTAAGCTGCATGGAGAAAACAAATTTCCGGTATCTGAAGCCGGAGGATCTGGACAGGACACCGGAGTTTGCCTCCTGTGATGTTTCGTTTATCTCTTTGTCGAAAATACTGCCGGCCGCAGCAGGAATCCTTCCGGAAGGAGCGCAGATGGTGTGCCTGATCAAGCCCCAATTCGAGGCAGGACGCGAGAAGGTGGGTAAGAAGGGCGTGGTACGTGATCCGGCGGTACATCGGGAGGTGATTGCAGCGGCTCTTCAATATGCATCGGCGGAGGGATTTCGAGTACTGGGTCTGGATTATTCTCCGATTCGCGGACCGGAGGGAAACATTGAGTATCTGATGCATCTTGAGAAGAGGGAATCACACGGCGAACCGTTTTCCGTAAATGCGCAGACAATTCGACAGCTGGTGGAACGGTCGCATCAAGCATTCGAATAGACGAAGAATTCGGAGAGTTTCAGCTAGACGAAGAATTCGGGGTGTTCAGCAGGGAGAGACCGATGCGTAAATTTGAAATTTACACGAATACGACGAAGGATCCGATGCGGGCCTTTGAGCGTGAGGTGTGCAGCTTCCTGCACGGGCAGGGGGCAGAATACGTGACCTGTCATACGAAGGGCTTTACGCCGGAGTGCTGCATTGTCCTCGGCGGAGACGGGACGGTGCTGCGGGCCGCGGAATGGACCCGGCAGGAACGGATTCCCATCCTGGGAATCAACCTCGGGACGCTGGGATATCTTGCGGAGACGGAGAGGGCCTGTTGGAGAGATGCGCTGATGCAGCTTTTGCAGGATCATTACAGTGTGGAGGACCGCATGATGATCGAGGGCTTCCGAACGGGGGATGAAACAGAAGGCCGTCCCTGCCATGCGCTGAACGATATTGTCATCGGGCGGTGCGGCCGCCTTCGCATGATGAGCTTCGATGTCTTCGTGGGAGGCGTGCTTCTCAACACGTATCGGGCAGACGGGATCATTATCTGTACGCCTACGGGCTCTACGGCCTATAATCTGTCGGCGGGAGGACCGATCGTAGAGCCGGGAGCCCGGATGATGGTTCTCACTCCGATCTGTCCGCATCAGATCGGGGTACGATCCATTGTATTGTCCGCCGGATCTGTCATCGAGATTGTGATCCATGCGTCGGAGCATGATGAGGACAGGATTGCAGTGGCGGACTTTGACGGAAATGAGCGAATGGAGCTGCAGCCGGGGGTCCCCTTTGTGGTACAGTGCTCTCAGGAAGTGACAAGACTGATTAAGCTGGAAAACCGCAGCTTCCTGGAGACGCTGCGTCAGAAGATGAATTGATGCCGTATTTCTGAGCTGCAAAGAC
>CAYXAN010000186.1:0-4463 GCA_964461705.1 uncultured Sarcina sp.
CCGAATTGGGAAGGGCCATCCGCAAGGTTTTCCTTCCGCGGGAGGGTTATTCCTTTCTGGATGCGGATTATTCCCAGATCGAGCTTCGGATTCTGGCATCCCTGTCCGGGGATGAGGCCCTGATCGAGGCGTATCGGGAGAACCGGGATATCCATGCGGCAACGGCCTCCAAGGTGTTTCATGTTCCCTATGAGGCGGTGACCCCTTCCCAAAGGCGGAATGCAAAGGCGGTTAATTTCGGCATCGTCTATGGCATCAGCTCCTTTGGACTGTCCCAGAATCTGGACATCTCAAGAGGAGAGGCAAAGGAGTATATTGAGGAATATTTCCGCATGTTTCCCGGCATCAAGACCTTTCTGGACAAGGAGGTGGCGGATGCAAAAGAGCAGGGATATTCCGTTACGATGTTCGGGCGAAGGCGCCCCATTCCGGAGCTGTCCAGCTCCAATTACATGCAGCGGCAGTTCGGTGAGCGCGTTGCCATGAATGCACCGATTCAGGGAACCGGAGCGGACATCATGAAGAAGGCTATGATCCGGGTCTGGGAGACATTGCACCGGGAAAATCTGCAGTCACGTCTGATTCTGCAGATTCATGACGAGCTTCTGATTGAGACGGCCCCCGGCGAAGAGGAGAGGGTGCGTCAGATCCTGAAGGAGGGCATGATGGGAGCGGCACAACTGGAAATTCCGCTGGAGATCGATTGTCACCAGGGGAGCGATTGGTATGAAGCCAAATAGATGAGGGAAAAAGAGTGAAGATGATCGGCGTGACAGGGGGAGTCGGCTCCGGAAAGACCGAGCTTCTCCGCTATATAGGGGAGCATTATTCCTGCAGAATTCTTTTGGCAGATGAAATTTCACATCAGGTCATGCGGACAGGAGGCAGCGTTTACCGGCAGCTGGTGGAGCTGCTGCAGAAGACTCCGGGTGAGGAACCTTTGACGGATGCAAAAGGAGAGATCATTCACTCTGCCATGGCATCTCGGATCTTTCACAATCCGGAGCTTCTGAACAGGGTGAATGAGCTGCTGCATCCGGCTGTCAAAGAGGTGGTTCTGGAGACGGTGCGGACAGAAAAGGAAAAGGCCCGGGAAGGGGCACCGGATCGGGTGGATTATTTGTTTCTGGAGGCGGCGCTCCTCATTGAATGCGGATACGGTTCCCTCGTGGATGAAATGTGGTATATTTATTGCAGCCTGGACGAGCGCAGAAGAAGACTTCGGGAAAACCGCGGATACAGCGAAGCCAAGATTGACGGCATTCTGAAAACACAGCTTACGGAGGCGGAATTCCGCAGGGGCTCCGATGTGGTCATTGACAACTCCGGAAGTCTGGAGGAAGCCTGTCGGCAGATTGATGCGCGGCTTATTACAAGCAGAAGGAATCCTACAAATTTATGAGATTTCAAACCTTTTCCAGCGGCTCCAGCGGCAATTGCAGCTACGTTGGATCCGATACGACACACCTGCTGTTCGATGTGGGGATCAGCAGGAAGAGAACGCAGGAGGCCCTGCATCGGCTGGACCTTGATTTTCAGGATCTGAGCGGTATTTTTATTACTCATGAGCATGCGGACCATATTCAGGGTCTGGCCATGATCCTGAAGAAGTATGACATTCCCGTGTACGCTACCAAAGGAACCATCCATGCCATCCGCAGCATGGAGAAATACAAGGATTTTGGCGAGGATCGGTTCATTCCGGTAAAGGCTGACGTGAAAACGGCAGTAGGAGATATTGTCGTCAATCCCATGACCATTTCGCATGATGCGGCAGACCCGGTAGGCTATCGCATACAGTACGGAAACAAAAAGGTTTCTGTGTGCACGGATCTTGGCTGCTATACAGATTACACAAGGGCTTGCCTGCGGGATTCCGACGTGCTTTTGCTGGAGGCAAATCACGATGTCAACATGCTGCAGGTGGGACCGTATCCGTATATGCTCAAGCAAAGGATTTTATCCGACCGGGGGCATTTGTCCAATGCGGCCAGCGGACTGCTCCTTGACAGCGTTCTGAATCAGCATATGAAGGCCATTTTTCTCGGGCATTTATCTGCAGAGAACAATTACCCGGAGCTGGCCTTTGAGACCGTTCGGGTGGAGATCAACGCATCAGAGGATGACTACGAGGCGGATGAGCTTCCGCTGTACGTTGCGCCTCGAAGGGAGGCTTCAGAGCTGGTGGAATTTTGAGCATGAGAGTCTGCCCGGGGAAGAAGGGCGGATGTTTCATGTCGATGATTTGTTGCGGTTTACGGTTCGTGCAGAAAGAAAGGCGCACGAAGCAGGAGGCGGTGCGCATGCCGAGGGTCATGCGCAGAAATGAGGATTTACATGCAGAAGAGAGCGATCATCACGGTGGTAGGAAAGGACACGGTCGGAATTATTGCACGGGTGTGCACCTATCTGGCGGAGCGGAACATCAATATTCTGGATATTTCGCAGACCATTGTGCAGGGATATTTTAATATGATGATGATCGTGGATATCTCCACGCTGGAGATCCCTTTCGGGGACGTGGCAGAGGAGCTTGCCGCGATCGGCACAGACGGCCTTGGTGTACAGATCAAATGCCAGAAGGAAGAGATTTTTGACTCGATGCACAGAATCTGAGGGTGAAGCTATGATAAATATTCGCGAGGTGGCTGAAACCAATGCCATGATTGAGAAGGAGAATCTGGACGTTCGTACCATCACGATGGGCATCAGTCTTCTGGACTGCATCAGTCAGGATCTTCCTACATTGAAGCGGAACATCTACGATAAGATATATACTTTGGCGAGAGACCTGGTATCGACGGGGGAAGAAATTTCTCAGGAATACGGCATCCCTATCGTGAACAAGCGGATTTCGGTGACTCCTATTGCATTGGTGGGCGGGGCGGCCTGCCATTGTGCGGACGATTTTGTGGAGATTGCAAAGACACTGGATGAAGCGGCGGAAAAGGTCGGCGTCAATTTTCTGGGAGGCTACAGTGCGCTGGTCTCCAAGGGAATGACGGAGGCGGATGAGTGGCTGATCCGATCCATCCCGAGGGCTTTGAAGGAGACGAAGGTGGTCTGCTCCTCAGTGAACCTTGGCTCTACAAAGACCGGCATCAACATGGATGCTGTACGTCTTATGGGGAGCATCATCAAGGAAACGGCGCAGGAGACCAAGGATCTTCCGGTCAACGGATGCGCCAAGCTTGTGGTGTTCTGCAATGCGCCGGATGACAATCCCTTTATGGCAGGTGCCTTTCACGGTGTGACGGAGGCCGATGCCATTCTGAATGTGGGCGTGTCCGGCCCCGGGGTTGTGAAGAAGGCTCTGGAATCCTGCCACGGGGCAGATTTTGAGACCCTGTCGGAAACCATAAAGAAGACTGCCTTTAAGGTGACAAGAGTGGGACAGCTGGTGGCCAAGGAGGCCTCTGAAAGACTCGGGATTCCGTTCGGAATCATCGATTTGTCATTGGCACCCACACCGGCGATCGGCGATTCCGTTGCGGATATTCTGTGTGAAATGGGACTTGAAATGGCGGGGGCGCCGGGAACCACGGCAGCGCTTGCCATGCTGAATGATCAGGGGAAAAAGGGCGGTCTGATGGCCTCCAGCTACGTGGGCGGTCTTTCCGGAGCCTTCATTCCCGTGTCCGAGGATCAGGGAATGATTGATGCGGCGGCAGCAGGAGCCCTGACTCTGGAGAAGCTGGAGGCAATGACCTGTGTCTGCTCGGTCGGACTGGACATGATTGCCATTCCGGGGGATACCAGGGATACCACTATCGCAGGCATCATTGCCGATGAGATGGCTCTTGGCATGGTGAATCAGAAGACGACGGCGTGCAGGCTGATTCCTGTGCCGGGAAAGAGTGTAGGTGATCAGGTGGAATTCGGCGGTCTTTTGGGACACGCACCGATTATGCCGGTAAATACCTTTGGCTGCGACGAATTTGTCAACCGGAAGGGACGGATCCCGGCACCGGTACACAGCTTTAAGAACTGAGGGCAGATCTGCCGAAGGCGTGCAGCTGCCGCATAGAATAGAAAGCATATACCGGCGCAGGATTCACGATATCCTGCGCCGACAGCAGAAGGGAGATTCACATGGGGGCAGAAAAACGATACGATGTGACAGCGCTGGGAGAGCTGCTGGTTGATTTTACGCAGGGGCCGGAAAGCGATCAGGGAAATTCGACCTTTGAGGCCAATCCCGGAGGAGCACCCTGCAACGTGCTGTCCATGCTTCAGAAATTGGGACATTCTACCGCCTTTATCGGAAAGGTGGGGAAGGATGCTTTCGGCGCAATGCTGCAGGAGAGAGCGGCGGCGCAGGGAATTGACATGAGCGGGCTGGAGATGGACAGCGAGGTGCACACGACGCTGGCCTTTGTGCAGAAGCTGGCAAACGGTGACCGTGATTTTTCCTTCTACCGCAAGCCCGGTGCAGATGTCATGCTGCGTCCGGAGGAGGTGCG
>CAYXAN010000187.1:0-4425 GCA_964461705.1 uncultured Sarcina sp.
GCAGTTACGGATGCAACGAACGTAAAGAACATGAAGAAGATCATGCCTTACCTTTGATTCAGGTGCATGAGAGTGACGAGTTTGATGGAGGAAATCGAAAATGGCAAGAATTAAAGGCGGCTTGAATGCCAAAAAGAAGCACAACAGAGTTCTGAAGCTCGCAAAGGGCTACAGAGGGGCAAGATCCAGCCAGTACAGGGTAGCAAAGCAGTCTGTCATGCGCGCGCAGAATTCTGCATTTGAAGGCAGAAAGCTTCGCAAGAGAGATATGCGGGCACTTTGGATCGCACGTATCAATGCGGCTGCTCGTATCAACGGTCTGTCCTACAGCCAGCTGATGCATGGTCTGAAGGTTGCCGGGGTGGACATTAACCGCAAGATGCTGGCAGAGATGGCGGTCAACGATGCAGCCGGATTCGCTGCACTGGCAGAGGTTGCCAAGAAAAGCGTGCAGTAATTGTCATGTACGCAGGCTGTGACCCGCAGGATATCAGAGGAAGGATGTGGCTTCAGAGCCGCATCCTTCTTTTTTAGACTTTTTTAATAGTCTTTTTGATGTTACTTCATTGCATTTGATGCGCCGGATTTTACAATGAATACGATACCGTCAAACAGTTTATCAGGGAAGGGACAACAGCTATGTTTGAGCAGCTTCGCTACAAATTCATCCGATTTATGCAGGGACGTTATGGTACGGACAAATTCAATCGGTTTCTTGCGGGGGTGGTTCTGGCTTTGCTGGTGCTGAATCTTTTTCTGAGCTCCGCCCTTTTGTGGTGGTTATCGGTTCTTATCATCATATACGTATATTTTCGTATGTTCTCCCGCAATATTTCAAGGCGCTATGCCGAGAATGTTAAATTTCTGGAGGTGACGTCGAAAATTCGGAACGGCAGCCTGGGCAGGGCTGCGGGTCATTTCGGCAGATCCGCGAGCGCACGGATTCACAACCTGTTCTATAAGCTGCGGCATTGGTCCGATGAGCGCAGACGCAATGCAGGCTTCCATATCTACCGTTGTCCTCAATGCAGTCAGAAGATCCGCATCCCGAAGGGAAAGGGAAAGATCGTTGTGCGCTGCCCTAAGTGCGGGAGGGAGTTCAGGAAGAGGTCTTGATATGTTCGGTTATGTTGTCATCAATGAACAGGAACTGAAGGTGCGGGAGGTTGGACAGTACCGTTCCTATTATTGCGGCTTTTGCAAACGGCTGAAGGACAAGTACGGCTTTCTGGGTCAGATGACCCTGAGCTATGACATGACGTTTCTGATCATGCTCCTGACGGATCTTTATGATGCAAAGGATGAGGTGGGGGAGAAGCGATGCCTGATTCATCCGTTGGAGAAGCACATCACAAGAGTGAATGAGTTCACTGATTATGCGGCAGACATGAACCTGATTTTGTCCTATTATACCAGTGAAGACGATTGGAAGGACGAGCACAAAAAGAGCGGGCTCCTTCTGTCCGGACTGCTGAAGGGGCGCAGCGAGAAGGCCGCTGTGGACTACGGGCACAAGGCTGCCGTGATCAAGGACCGGCTGGACAGACTGCATGCCGCAGAGGCTGAAAATGAAACGGACATTGATCGAATGGCCGGTTTTTTCGGCGATATCCTGGCAGAGCTTTTTGCGGTGAAGGAGGATGACTGGGAGACGCCTCTTCGGCAGATGGGCTTCTATCTGGGCAAATTCATTTATATCATGGACGCCTATGATGATCTGGAAAAGGATATCCGAAACGGCAGCTACAATCCGCTGCGTTCATGGAAGGATCGCACGGATTATGACGACTATTGCTATCAGATTCTTACGATGATGATTTCCCGCAGCTGCGAGGCCTTTGAGCTGCTTCCCTGCGTGGAATTGCTGCCGATCATGCGCAATATTCTGTATTCCGGAATCTGGACGCGATATAACATCGTGCGCGGTAAGAGGACGGATGCCGCAAAGTCATCGGAGTAATTTTCAGTTGCACATTTCAGGAAAGGACGGGCGGCAGAATGTCTGACCCTTATCAAATTCTGGGCGTGTCACGCACAGCGACGGACGATGAAATTAAAAAAGCTTATCGGAATCTGTCACGCAAATACCATCCGGATGCCAACATCAACAATCCCAACAAGGATCAGGCGGAGGAAATGTTCAAGCAGGTGCAGGCAGCCTACAAGCAGATTATGTATGAGCGGCAGCATCCGTATTCGACTTCCGGCTCTTACGGGAGCTCCGCAGGCTCCTCCGGCTCCTCCGGCTCCTACGGAACCTATGGAAGCTCCGGAAGCTCCTGGCAGCAGGATTACGGCGATTTCTGGAGCGAGTTTTTCGGCGGCGGCTTCGGCGGATTTACAGGAGGACAGCGCAGCTATCAGAGGCAGAATCAGGATCAGGATTCCATCCGTATGCAGGCGGCGGCAAACTATATCAACAGCAGACACTATCGGGAGGCATTGAATGTGCTGAACAGCATTCCGAATCACACAGCGCAATGGTATTATTACAGTGCTATTGCCAATTCGGGGCTTGGCAATAATGTACTTGCTCAGCAGCATGCCCAGACAGCGGCTCAGATGGAGCCTTCGAATCAGACCTATCAGAACCTTGTCAGCCGTCTGAATTCCGGCAGCAGCTGGTATCAGGAGCGGCAATATACATATGGCGGAGGATCTGTCAGTACGGCGAACTGGTGCCTGCGGCTATGTCTTCTGAATGCCGCCCTGAATCTGTGCTGCGGCGGAGGCGGTCTGTGCTGCGGCGGCGGTTATCCCCGAGGTGGAATGATGTGCTGAGACGGCGGTTATCCATGAGGCAGATTTTGCTGCGGCAGACAAACGGATTCAAACGCGAAGGGGACTTTATGAAAAAGAAAGTGATATGGAGTACACTGGTGGCGATGACGGTATTGATGATGACAGCAGGCTGCGGAGCAGGTAACGCTGCCGATACCGATGCAGGCTCTTCCGCTGCGGAGGAGACAACCCAGGAGGAGGCAACCCAGGAGGATGCGGGCACACAGGCGCAGACAGAGGGACAACTGGACGATGTGATGAGCGCCGGCAAGCTGGTGGTCGGGATGGAGGGCGACTGGGCTCCCTGGTCCTACCATGACGTGGATTCCAATGAGGTTGTCGGGTTTGATGCGGATACGGCAAGAGCCATCGGAGACAAGCTTGGCGTTGAGGTGGAGATCGTAGAGGCTCCCTGGGAGTCTTTGTTTGCCGGTCTGGATGACGGCCGCTACGATATGGTCGTGAACGGGGTGGAAATTACCGAGGAGCGCTCTGACAAATACGATTTTTCGGAGCCGTACGGCTATATTCACACGGCTCTGGTTGTCCGCAAAGACAATGAGGACATCCAAGGCTTTGAGGATCTGGACGGCAGGAAAACGGTTAACTCGATCGGATCAACGTACATGGAGCTGGCGGAAAGCTACGGGGCCAGTGCGGCAGGGGTATCGACATTAAACGATACCATTCAGAACGTCGTGGACGGCCGGGCAGATGCGACGCTGAATGCGGATGTGTCGATTTATGATTATATGAATCAGCAGCCGGATGCTGCGATTAAGATCGCAGCAGTCACAGAAGAGGCAAGCAGTGTTGCAATCCCCATGCGAAAAGGCGAGGAAAGCGCTTCCTTCAGGGATGCGGTAAATCAGGCCGTTCAGGAGCTGAAGGCGGACGGCACACTCGCAAAGCTGTCGGAGCAATACTTCGGATCCGACATCACGCAGGAATAGGATCTGCTGCAAGGGATGAGAAGGTGCGGATCACGAATGTTTTGAGAGTGCTGTGTGCCGGCGGCACATGTCCAGCACTGACCACTGAAGCAAGGCATCCGAGGACGATATGACACACGATATGACAAGGGGCAGATTACTGCCTCTTTTAATCAGGTTTACGATTCCTCTGATTTTGGGAAATCTGCTGCAGCTGACCTATAATGCGGCAGACAGCATCATTGTGGGGCGTTTTGTCGGAGCATCGGCATTGGCGGCGGTCGGTACCAGCAATCCTCTGCTTACCTTGTTCATCCTTTTTGAGCAGGGAATTTGTCTGGGAACCGGAGTGCTCATCGGCATGCTGTTCGGTTCCAGGCAGTATGAGCGGCTGCAGAGACAGGTTTCAACAGGAATGGTGGCCGGACTTGTTTTTTCATCGGGGATGGCACTTCTGACCATAGCTCTGGCACCGCACCTTTTGACGCTTCTGCAGGTGGAGGAGTCCATCCTTGGGGAGGCAGTGATTTATCTGCGGATTGCGGCGCTGGGGCTGCTGTTTAATTTTATTTACAATTATTTCGCGGGAACCCTGCGAGCCATGGGAGATTCCAAATCACCGCTTTTGTTTCTGGCCCTGAGTGCGGTTTTGAATGTGGCGGGGGATCTTTTTTTTGTTCTGGTCTTTCATATGGGGGTCATTGGCTGCGCA
>CAYXAN010000188.1:0-4359 GCA_964461705.1 uncultured Sarcina sp.
CATCATTCAGATTTTCTGCAATTCCTTCCGCGATGAAGAACTCATCATCGACAATCAACAGATTCATCATTTCCATTCCCGTCCGTTTCGATATAAGGCACGGTGATTTCTACCACTGCCCCCTCTGAATTGTTAAAACGTATGGAACTGTCTGGAACCGAAAGCTCCAGCCTCTTCACAACATTGTGGAGTCCGATTCTTTTTCCGTTATGTCCCTCTTCTACCTTACTGCCATCTACAGACTGCAGAAACCACTGCGGAAATCCCTGCCCGTTGTCTGCGTGCCGGATATGAAGAATCCCCTCCCTGACCTCACAATCGATCGTGATGATCAGCTTTTTCCCCATAACCAGGTTGTGTTTGATGGAATTCTCGGTAAGCGTCAGAATCAACAGCGTGATGACTTCTGCCTTGAGCGCATCCTCCTTGGCCGTAATCCGATACTCCAGGCTGAACGGATATCTGATTTGCGAAAGCTTTATGTAATTTTCCACGTAATAAAGCTCTTCCCTTAATGAGACACGTTCGTCATCGCTGAGTGAATATCTGAGATGCTCGGAAAGTGTACGAATCAGATTCGAAAAGATTTCACTGTCCGCATGTCCGCTGTCCACGAGGCTTTGAAGTGTGTACAGACAGTTGATCAGAAAATGCGGCGCAACCTGCGATTTCAGCCTGTTCAGCTCTGTTTTGGTTCGCGACACATGCTCCTCCAGATACATTTTCTGCAGATGAAGCGACATATCGCAAAGATGCGCCGCCAAATCCAGAGATTGCTGTATCTCTATGCAGCGAACCTCCGGAATAACGAGCTTCGGAATTCCCTCCACCGTCGTGATCTGCTGATTGACATCGGCCAGCGTCTGAAACGGAATCTGAATGGTTTTGTTCAGAAACAGGAAAAACGCAACGGCAAAGAAAATCGAAAAACCGCCAAGCAGCGTCATTAACGCTATGATCGGCTTCGCATCAAATCCGTTTTCATCCAAAGGAAAGAGCAGAAACAGATGCCGCGTATTTCCTTCGTATTCCAGAGCGTCAAAATAATAAAACTCTCCCTTTTCCGTGCGGATTTTCCCCATTTTTTTCCCGGAAAGAAGGTCTTCCT
Source organism: uncultured Sarcina sp. (assembly GCA_964461705.1). Taxonomy (GTDB): domain Bacteria; phylum Bacillota; class Clostridia; order Lachnospirales; family Lachnospiraceae; genus CAG-791. The sequence continues at coordinate 1,109 of CAYXAN010000188.1, forward strand.
TCTCCAAATCAATGGTCTGGTAAATCACCTGTTCTCCGTCTGCAATCAGATATTCATATTGCTCGGAGGCGGAACCGGCAATCTGCCTTGCCGCATCCTCGATGGTATAGAAGGCTCCAATAAGTGAATTCCCGATTTGTGTTTGAATCTTGACCGCGCAAAGCTGCCCCTCCAGCTCACAAAGCTTCCAGTCGGAGGTCTGCTCGGAGATTTCCGTCCCGTTTTCAAGACTCCCCCGTATGCTCTCCCGAATCGCATTTCCGAGGATCTGCGAATTCTGGCTGCTCCCCGCCGACAAAAAGACATCGATCGTCCCAAAATAAATAAAAATGCTTTCTGCCGTATTGACGCTGGGGACAACTCCGCAAAGATTACGGCGAAGTCTTGTAACCGACGGAGCCGCATCTTCAATATCCCTGCTTTGAATGATTTCATAAAAATCCGATGTATAGTAGCAAAACTCAGTTAAGAGCGTATCGATATCACTCACATTATCCTGGAATTGCGCAACATTTTTATTCAATGAATACCGAAGCTTTTCTCTGGTGTTCTTTCTCGACTCATAAACGGAATAAACGGCCACGGTTGTCATAATCAGGATGCATATGCCGATCATGATCACCGTCCCGAAACGAATGATGCTCTTATATGAATACTTACTGCTTCTCCCCATTTTGTCGCGGCTCCGTGGTGTAAGAGAGTTCTGCCCCATACTATCCTTATTATACATACGCTGACACCCCTTGAGAGTTGGGTGAGAATGCAAATTACGATTACGATTATTTGTCCCTTCATTTAAGGAAGCGCTGATGAAATCAGCGTTTTCCTAACCGCTATTATACGAAATTTTGCCTGTCATTGCTGCCGGATCTTCAACAGTTAAGGTCAATAAAACATCATGCTGAATCACCCTCAAAGCCGCAGAAATGCGGCTTTTTTTCGTGGCTTCATGCTGTCAAATTTTCTTCATAAATGTGTTGTATGGCGTTGTATTCTATGCTATAATCAGGGCATGAAACTAAACTATGACAAAAAATCAAAAGACCCCACTTATTTCATACAGATCGGCTTTCGCAACGGTAAGAAGACTTCCACACGAAACGTTGCCCGCATCGGCAAACATTCCGAGCTTCTTGCTCAGGGAATCTCTGATCCTTTGGCTTTCGCCATGCAGAAGGTTGCAGAAGCCAATCAGCAGCAAAAAGAAGGAAAGGTATCTCTCGAGGTAAAAATTGACTTTGATGAGAAACTGGCAGCCTCCAACGCCGCCGTCTCCTCCTCAACCAGCCTTGGAATCGGATACTTTTTTCTTCAGGCGATTTATCATCAGTTGGAGCTTGACCGCTTTTTTGAAGATGTCTCCAAAGGGAAAAAGATTTCATTTCAGCCCAATGATGTGAATCGTTTCCTGACCTATGCAAGGATTCTGGATCCGGATTCCAAGCTCGGCACATATGAGCATCTCAACTGCTTTTATGAAAAGCCATCCTTCGGATATCAGCATATCCTCCGGACAATGGACCTCCTTTATCAGAACTATGATGCCTACATTTCTCACCTCTATGAAAAAAGCGGGAATGTCGTAAAGCGCAGTTCTGCAGTCTGCTACTTCGACTGTACGAATTACTACTTTGAAACAGAAACCGAGGATACTTATATCGATGAGGCAACCGGGGAAATCCTGCGCGGACTGCGTCGGTATGGGCCGTCCAAAGAGCACCGTCCCAACCCGCTGGCGGAGATGGGACTGTTTATGGACTCGCAGGGAATCCCGATCTCCATGTGCATTGCGAACGGTTCTGACAGCGAACAGAAGCTGGCTGTCCCGCTGGAGAAAAAGATCACGGAAATGTTCAAGGGCAAAAAGTTTATCTACTGTGCTGATGCCGGACTCAATTCCCTGGATATCCGTCTTTTCAACAGCATGGGCGGAAGATCCTTTATCGTTACACAGTCTGTCAAGAAGCTGTCGGATGTTCTTCAGGCGGCGGTTTTCAACGATTATGATTATTGTCTTCTCTCGGATGGTTCTTCAACAACCATACAGAAGCTGAAGGACTTTGACCGCATGGATGCGGGTAACCGCTCCCTGTATCAGGACAGAGCATTTAAGATCCTTTCAGCGAATCGTGCGGTGGATGTCGGACTGACAGAGGAAAAAATCTGCAAAAACGGGAAAAAGAAGACCGTAAAATCCAAAGTTCTGCTCAAGCAGACAATCATCGTCACCTTCTCCCGTAAGATGATGGAGTATCAGCGGCATATCCGAAACAACCAGATCCAGCGCGCTAAGAATCTCCTGAAAAATCTTGACCCGGAAACTTACCGGAAGGGGCCTCATGATATCACCCGATTCATCAAGCGCACCTCCGATACCGCAACAGGGAAACCCGCAGCGGACAGGTATGTGCTGGATGAGGCATGCATTGCCAAAGAGGAAAAATATGACGGCTACTACGCCATTGCAACCAATCTGGAGCCCGAGAAAGGAGAAGCTCCGGAAGATTTTGTACGCAGCATTCTCTCCATTAATGAGAAACGTTATAAAATCGAAGACTGTTTTCGAATCATGAAAACAAATTTTTCTGCCAGACCGGTATTTCATCAGACAAAAGAACGGATTACGGCACACTTTATGATCTGTTATACTGCTCTGCTTATTTACCGGCTTCTGGAGGTCAAGCTGGATGCTTATGGCGCAAAGCTTAAAGACGGCATGCAGCACTTTACCGCCTCCAACATCATTGAAACCCTGCAGAACATGCAAGTATCCAATGTGCAGGACATGTACTACATTGCCGACTATACCAGCTCCCAGACGCTGAATGCCCTGAACGGTGTTTTTGATCTGAAGCTCGACAAAAAGTACTATCAGCCAAAGGAGCTGAATCGTAAGCTGCGCAGCATCTCCTGACGCAGCAGTACCTTCCCCGGCAAAACAGCAGACAGTGAGAGCAGGAAAGAATCCCGGCCGTAAATACCGACTGCAGTCGAATTCATTCACTCATGAATTTTTATAGATTTTTTATAATTACGCACCCAAACCGCCACATCCATACAACACTTTTTGAAAGCAAACAGGGCTCAGAAACGGCATAAATCCGCCATTTCTGAGCCCTTCGTTCTCCTTCAACTGTCAAAGATGGGACTATACCATGTAACGCTGCAAAAGGTAATCCGTATTTTACATTTTCCAGCAGCTGTTCCAATCCGATGTCTACGCCCTCGGATTCTTGATGGCGGCCTGTGCC
>CAYXAN010000189.1:0-4357 GCA_964461705.1 uncultured Sarcina sp.
GATGAAGAACATGATGGACTTCTGCATCGGAACTCCCTGTTACTGGCTGGTAGGCTTCGGCTTGATGTTTGGTAGCCTGAACCCTTTGATCGGAGGCTTTGATCCTTTGATCCGCGGCGTCTACGATGCGACCAACAGCACCGTGCCGCAGACGATGCCTCTTTGGTGCTATGTGATTTTCCAGACGGTGTTCTGCGCAACGGCAGCAACCATCGTTTCCGGATCCATGGCAGAGCGCACCAACTTCAAGGCCTATTGCATCTATTCTGCAGCCATCTCCCTTTTGATTTATCCCATCAGCGGTCACTGGGCATGGGGCGGCGGCTGGCTGTCCACTCTGGGCTTTCATGATTTCGCAGGCTCGGCCGTTGTACACAACGTCGGCGGTGTCATCGCCTGCCTGGGTGCAGCACTGCTTGGCCCCCGCATCGGTAAATATGACAGGAACGGAAAGGCAAAGGCAATCCCCGGCCACAGCATGACAGCGGTTGCCCTGGGCGTGTTCATCCTCTGGTTCTGCTGGTTTGGCTTTAACGGCGGCTCTACGGCAGCAATGGCCACGGCAGACGATGCCGTCACCGCCTCCAACGCGTTCATGACAACGAACCTGGCCGCTGCAGTGTCTACGGTGGTAGCAATGCTTTTCACCTGGTTCCGTTACGGCAAGCCGGATGTGTCCATGACCTTCAACGGCGCTCTGGCCGGACTGGTAGCCGTTACCGCAGGGTGCGACTGCGTTTCTCCTGTAGGCGCCTTCTTTATCGGACTGGTTGCAGGCTTCCTGGTAGTTTTCTCTGTTGAGTTCTTCGATAACGTTGCCAAAATTGATGACCCTGTCGGTGCGGTATCGGTGCATATGGCAAACGGCATCTGGGGAACCATTGCAGTAGGTCTGTTCTCCACCGGTGCGAACGGCGTCGGCAAGGGACTGTTCTACGGCGGCGGCTTTGCACAGCTGGGAACACAGATCCTTGGCATCGTAGCCATTGATGCGTATGTCCTCGTGGTGATGTTCATCGTCTTCAAGCTGATCGACAAGACGGTCGGACTTCGTGTCCCGGAGCAGGTGGAAATCGACGGTCTGGACATCCATGAGCACGGTCTTGCCAGCGCTTATTCCGGATTTGCCATCACCGATGTGACCAACATGGAAATGAGCGTGAATGAGAACACGGATCTTGGCCAGGACAGCTATGAAATGGCTTCGGATGCGCAGAAGAATGCGGCAGTCAAGGTTGTGAAGGAGCCGTCGCCGGCACCGTCTCTTGATACCGGAATGCATAAGGTTTCCATCATCTGCCGTCTGTCCAAGTTTGATGAGCTCAAGCGCTCTCTGAACGAGCTGGGCGTTACCGGCATGACCATGACGCAGGTCATGGGCTGCGGCATCCAGAAGGGCTCCACGGAGCGTTACCGCGGCGCCATTGTGGATTCCACACTTCTTCCGAAGGTGAAGGTTGAGGTCATCGTCTCCAAGATCTCGGTCGAGAAGGTCATCGAGGCAGCAAAGAAGGCACTGTATACCGGACACATCGGCGACGGAAAGATCTTTGTCTACAATGTGGCAAAGGTCGTGAAGGTTCGTACCGGTGAGGAGGACTTTGCAGCCCTTCAGGATGTCGAGTAATTGTAAAACCAAGATACAAAACCAATATGTTTAACCACCGTGCGCCGCATCATGGCACGGTGGTTTTTGACGCGGAACAGATGATAAAATGGTTACAGCTGCAAATGATAGAGGTGTGGAATGTCCGGCATTGAGCAGGAGCTTGATGAGCGAAGGACGGTAGGGTAGATCTGTATGAAATATGATTTTACATCTGTTGTGGACAGGCATGGCAGGGACGCCATTGCTGTGGACGTGATTCCCTTTGAGAATGCGAAGGTGAGAGAGGGCTTTGACCGGATTCCCATGTGGGTTGCCGACATGAATTTTCCCACGGTGCCGACGATTCAGGAGCACATGATGGAACGGGCGAAGCATCCGATGTTCGGGTATTTTGAAACGTCAGAGGAATACTATGACGCCATCATCCGCTGGCAGGCGCACCGAAACGGAGTGACCGGTTTGACAAAGGAAGAGATCGGCTACGAGAACGGTGTCCTCGGGTGTCTTTGCTCGGCTCTGCAGGCATTTACGACACCGGGAGAAAAGGTCTTCTTCCATTCACCCACCTATATCGGGTTTTCTGCGGCAATGGAGGCAAACGGGCGCAGGCTTGCCACGTCGCCGCTGGTAAAGGACGAACAGGGAATCTGGCGAATGGATTATGAGGATATGGAACGTGTCATCCGGGAGAACCACATCCATTTTGCAGTGTTCTGCTCGCCGCACAACCCCTGCGGACGCGTCTGGGAACGGAGGGAGATTGAGAGGGCCATGGAGATCTTTGGCCGGAATGACTGCTATGTGTTTTCAGATGAGATCTGGTCGGATCTGATATTGAACGGGCATCGGCATATTCCGACGCAGAGTATTTCAGAGGATGCGAGGAGACGTGTGATCGCAGCGTATGCGCCGTCAAAAACCTTCAATCTGGCCGGACTGGTGGGATCCTACCATATTGTTTACAACCCCCTTCTGCGGGACCGGCTGGTAAGACAGTCTCAAACCTCCTTCTATAATGGAATGAATGTGTTGTCCATGCATGCTCTGATCGGTGCCTACGGGCCGGAAGGCGAGGAATGGGTCGATGAGCTGCGGCAGGTGCTGACGGAAAATGTGAACTGGGCCTGTGATTTCATTGCGGACCATTTCCGCGGGGTAAGGGTTTCCAAGCCGCAGGGGACCTACATGCTCTACCTGGATTGTCATGACTGGCTGGAAGCACATGGAAAAACGAATGACGAGCTGCTCCGTGCCGGAATAGAAGTGGGAGTGATCTGGCAGGACGGCAGACCCTTCCGGCAGCCGGACACGATCCGAATGAACCTCGCGCTTCCGAAAGCAAGAATGCAGGAGGCATTCCGGCGGCTGGAGCAATATGTGTTTTAGTCGTCACATTAAAGTAACCAAAATTTGCAAAAGATATTTGTAGCCCAAAGTGCATGCAAAAGTGATATGATAAGCGCTGAGCATATATTTATTTGCAAGCTGTCTGTTCTGCCAATGTGTGAAGAAGAAAACGAAGATATCTCCTTGAAATCTCGGGTATTCATGACTAATTTCGACTGCAAAAGGAAGAGGAGTACAGATGAAAACACTGACCAATCAGATTATGCTGATCACCTATCCGGATTCAATGGGCAAAAACCTGAAGGATCTGGAGCAGGTTTTAAAGGATTATTTTAAAGGAGCGGTAGGAGGGGTACATATCCTTCCTTTTTTCCCCTCTTCGGGTGACAGAGGCTTTGCGCCGATGGAATATGACCTGGTAGACCCCTCGTTCGGAGACTGGTCCGACATAGAGAAGCTGTCGCAGGACTATTATCTGATGTGTGACTTTATGATCAATCACATCTCGGCACACAGCAGGTATTATCAGGATTTTCTGAAGAAAAAGGATGAGTCCGGGTACAAAAACCTGTTTATCCGCTACAAGGATTTCTGGGATAACGGAGAGCCGACACAGGAAGAGGTGGATGCCATATACAAACGGAAGCCGCGGGCTCCGTATGTGGATGCACATTTCGCGGACGGCACGGAGGAGAAAATCTGGTGCACGTTCGGTGAGGAACAGATTGATCTGAATCTGAAAAGCGAGTGCGGCAGAAAATTTGTGAAGGAGAATCTGGAGGCGCTCTGCAGGCACGGAATCTCGATTGTCCGCATGGACGCCGTCGGCTACACGACGAAGAAGGCGGGGACGTCCTGCTTCTTTACCGAGCCGGAAATCTGGGAGGTACTGAAGGACGCACAGGACATTGTGAGTCCGTTCGGCTGCATGGTTCTTCCGGAGGTTCACGAGCATTATACGATGCCGGTCAAAATTGAGAAGCACGGGTATTATGTCTATGATTTTGCGCTTCCGATGCTCCTTTTGAACGCGCTGTACTACGGACAGACCGGGTATCTGAAGAACTGGCTGACTATCTGTCCCCGCAGGCAGTTCACAACACTGGATACGCATGACGGAATCGGTGTTGTCGATGTAAAGGATCTTCTTCCGGACGAGGAGATTGACCGAACCAAGGAGGATATTTTCAAATTCGGCGCCAATGTGAAGAAAATTTACAATACGGCAGCCTACAACAATCTGGATGTTTATCAGGTCAACTGCACCTACTATTCTGCAGTCGGAGATGATGACGCGGCATATCTTCTGGCAAGAGCGGTTCAGTTTTTTGCGCCGGGGATTCCGCAGGTTTACTACGTAGGCATGCTGGCGGGCAGAAACGACCTTGAGCTTTTGGAAAA
>CAYXAN010000190.1:0-4355 GCA_964461705.1 uncultured Sarcina sp.
CTGCAAGGGGGCAAAGGTGAAGGGCTCCATGGTGGCCAACGGCACCGTCATTGAAGGCACGGTGGAGAACTCCGTCATCGGCAGAGGCGTGGAAATCCGCAAGGGCGCCGTTGTGAAGAACTGCGTGATTCTGGGACATTCCGTCATCGGCGAGAATGTTCACCTGGAAAATCAGATCGTGGACAAGTGGGCCAAGATCCTCAATGTCAGCGAAATCAAGGCAGATCCGGAGTGCCCGGGCTACATTCGAAGGAACGATGTGCTGTGAGAATCAGCTGTCGGAAATCAGATATTGAAAACCAGATCATAAGAATCAGCCAATAAGATCAGCCTTTGAAGGAGTGCGGCGACTGCCGCAGGGAGACGTTATCCGGCTTCGACCGGGTAGCGTCTTTATTTGTATCTGTTTAGCACCTGGCGATTTCAACATGAATTGGCCGCTTGCGGACAAATTCATGATTGAAATCGCCAGGTGGCCAAGGGGCGTAGCCCCTCTGGCCAGCCACATCGAGGATTTGCAATGCAAATTCGAGCTGCGGGTGCTGAAACAGATACTCTTATTTTTTTCTTGCCGTCTTTGCGACTTTCATATACGATCTTCAGGGAAACGCTTTCATCAGCGTTTCCTGAGGTCAGGCTTACGGATCGTTAGGTCAGGCGGTCAAAGGAGGTCTTTATGTCAGGCAGCCGAAGGTCCTTATGACAGGCAGTCGAAGGTGATTGACTTTCCGGCAGAGGGAGGGTATATTCATCTGTGACTTGTTAGGGAACACTAACTAAACACTACCTAGCAGCAGCTTCTGCACAAAGCAGGATGGGGACGTCGGCCGTGGGAGAGCTTTGTTTCCTTCGGAATGAGATGTTTCGATGATTCCTGCGGGTGTGAGAGGAGCTGCCCCAACACAAAGGAGGATTGGGATGATGTTGCAGAACGAGGCATGGAAGGGTTTTGAAGGCAGGATCTGGAGGCTGGAGTGTAATGTACGGGATTTTATCCAGAAGAATTACACGCCCTATGACGGAGATGAGAGCTTTCTTGCGGATCCGACGGAGGCGACGGATCGGCTCTGGGGGAGACTTCAGGAGCTGCAGAAGGCGGAGAGAGACAAGGGCGGCGTTCTGGAGGAGGAGACGAAGGTTGTGTCCTCGTTGACATCCTACGGCCCCGGCTATATCGACGAGTCCATGAAGGAGCTGGAGCAGGTGGTCGGTCTGCAGACCGATAAGCCGTTAAAGCGCGCTTTTATGCCTTACGGCGGCATTCGCATGGCAGAGGAAGCCTGCGAAATGTACGGCTATACTCCGGATCCGGAGCTGCATAAGATTTTTACGGAATATCACAAGACGCACAATCAGGCGGTATTCGATGCCTATACTCCCGAGATGAGGGCGGCAAGAAGCAGTCACATCGTGACCGGGCTTCCCGACACCTACGGGCGCGGCCGCATCGTCGGTGACTACCGAAGGATTGCCCTGTACGGCATCGATCAGCTGATCGCATGGAAGGAAGAGGACAAGGCTAACTGCGGCGACGGCACCATGACGGATGATGTGATCCGTCAGAGAGAGGAGCTGGCAGAGCAGATTCGTGCACTTCAGGGCATGAAGGAGATGGCCAAGATCTACGGCTATGACATTTCCGGCCCGGCAAGGAATGCGAAGGAAGCAGTGCAGTGGCTGTATTTTGGCTATCTGGCAGCGGTCAAGACACAGAACGGCGCCGCGATGAGCGTGGGCCGGATTTCCACCTTCCTTGATATCTATATCAGCCGGGACCTGGCGGACGGAACCCTGACGGAGGCACAGGCACAGGAGCTGATTGATCACATGACCATGAAGTTCCGCATGGTGAAGTTTGCCCGCATCAAGTCCTATAACGAGCTGTTTTCCGGGGATCCCGTGTGGGCCACGCTGGAGGTCGGCGGAATCGGCATGGACGGCCGCTCCATGGTGACCAAAAATGATTTCCGCTTCCTGCACACGCTGGAAAATATGGGACCTTCTCCGGAGCCGAATCTGACGGTTCTCTACAGCAGTCACCTGCCGGCGGCATTTAAGAAGTATGCGGCGAAGATTTCCGTCACCACGTCCTCCATCCAATATGAGAATGACGATGTGATGAAGCCGGTCTGGGGGGATGACTACTCCATCTGCTGCTGCGTGTCCGCGACACAGACCGGAAAGGAGATGCAGTTCTTCGGTGCCCGCGCAAATCTTGCGAAGTGCCTTCTGTATGCGATCAACGGCGGTGTGGACCTTAAGAGCCACAAGCAGGTGGGCCCCGCTTATGCACCGATCACCTCCGAGTATCTGGACTACGATGAGGTTATGAAGAAATTTGATCTGATGATGGACTGGCTGGCCGGGCTGTACGTCAACATCCTGAATCTGATCCAGTATATGCATGACAAGTATTATTATGAAGCGGCGGAGATGGCTCTCATCGACACGGATGTGCGCAGGACCTTTGCAACGGGAATCGCCGGCTTTTCGCATGTGGTGGATTCTCTGAGCGCGATCAAATATGCCAAGGTGAGAGTGATCCGCGATGAGACCGGCATTGCGAAGGACTTCGAAACGACGGGCGAGTTCCCCAGATACGGAAACGACGATGACCGCGCGGATGACATCGCCGTGTGGCTTCTGGGTGCCTTCCTGGAAAAAATCAAGAAGCACCATACGTATCGGAATTCCGAGCCGACGACCTCCATCCTGACCATCACCTCCAATGTGGTCTACGGCAAATACACCGGCAGCATGCCGGACGGGCGCAGAGCCTGGACGCCGCTGGCTCCCGGCGCAAATCCGTCCTACGGCGCGGAGAAAAACGGCCTTCTGGCTTCCCTGAACTCTCTGGCAAAGCTCCCCTACCACTGGGCTCTGGACGGTATTTCCAATACGCAGACCATGAACCCCGGGGCACTGGGCCATGATGACGAGGAACGTTCCGCAAATCTGGTGAACGTGATGGACGGCTATTTTGATCAGGGAGCGCATCACCTGAATGTCAATGTCTTCGGAAAGGAGAAGCTCATTGACGCGATGGAGCATCCGGAAAAGCCTGAGTACGCAAACTTTACCATCCGCGTGTCCGGCTACGCCGTGAAGTTCATTTCCCTGACAAGAGAGCAGCAGGAGGACGTGATCTCCAGAACCTTCCACGACACACTTTGATCAAATCTCCGCAATTGCTGTCATGACGGGAGCCCTGCTGCGGCAGGACTCCTGTTTTGCTGTCGGATGCGCTGCTGCGGCACATGCCGGAGAGGCCTTGTCACTGCCGCCTTTGGGAAACGCTGATGAAAGCACTTCCGTTGACATATGCAAGGGCAGTGGGTGAACGCGGCGGCGCGGGCAAAAGGGACGGTATCGCAGAAAGGAAACGGAGCATGCAGGATGCAGAGAGCACGGAAGTCAACGAGATCCGGGGAAATATCAACAGCATCGAGACGTTCGGCGCGGTAGACGGGCCCGGGGTGCGCTACATTGTTTTTCTTCAGGGGTGCCGCATGCGATGCCTGTACTGCCACAATCCGGAAACCTGGGCGGACAAGGCCGAGGGCTCCTATACGGAAACGGCGGCGGAAACCTTTCGAAAGGCCTGGCGCTACCATAATTACTGGAAAAACGGCGGGGGCATTACCGTCAGCGGCGGCGAGGCCCTGCTGCAGATGGAGTATGTGACGGAGCTGTTTCATCTGGCAAAGGAAAAGGGAGTGCACACTGCGCTGGATACCTCCGGGCAGCCCTTTTCGAAGGAGCCGAAGGTACGGGAGCGTTTTGATGTCCTGATGCAGGTGACGGACCTGTTTCTGCTGGATCTGAAGCACATTGATGCGCAAAGGCACAGGGAGCTTACCGGCTGGGACAACGGCAATATCCTCGAGCTGGCCCGTTACCTGGCACAGAATCAGAAGCCGATGTGGATCCGGCACGTGCTGGTGCCGGGGCTTACCACGAAGGAAGAGGATCAGAGGAGGCTTCGGCGGTTTCTGGATGAGCTGCGGCAGATTTGTCCCTCCTGCGTGGAAAGGGTAGAGGTGCTGCCCTATCACCGGCTGGGTGTCGCCAAATATGACCGGCTGGGAATCCCGTATCCCCTGAGGGAGACAGAACCGCCCACACAGCAGCAGATCCGAAGAGCAGAGGAAATTCTGGTAAAGGCATAAGGTGAAGGAAAGGGCCGCAGAACAGACGCAGGGCGGGATCCGTCGTCTGATTGGCGTCTGTCCTGCAGCGGGAAGGATAAAGAATTCGAAAATATTTGCTGACGTCTGTTTATGAATCGGCGGCGGCATGGTAAGGTGGTACGCGGTAGAACATTCATTAGGGAAACACTGATGATGAGCGTTTCC
>CAYXAN010000191.1:0-4339 GCA_964461705.1 uncultured Sarcina sp.
TTTTGTCATCTGCGCGGCGGGAAGTGCCGTCATGGAATATGTGACCTCCTGGGTGCTGGAGCATTTCTTCCATGCGGTGTGGTGGGATTATTCGGACATGCCCTTCAACCTGAACGGCAGGATCTGTCTTCCGGCCAGCTGTGCCTTAGGAGGAGCCGGCATTCTGGTGGTTAAGGTCGTCATCCCGTTTCTGGAGGCGGTTCCCTCTGATGCGCATCCTTTGGAAAATGAGCTGCTGAGTCTGCTTTTTGCCGTGATTCTTGGCATGGATCTGGCACTGACCGTGGCCAGTCTGACGAAAATTGTGGATCGCCTGGATGCCATAGAACAGGAATTTAATCTGCGGATGGAGGCAGGCTATCAGACGGCGCAGCAGGGGCCTGCCGCAGTGGGAACGGCGGCGAGGGCGGCCGCCATCAGCGCAGGGGAGACTGCCGTGCTGGCGGCGATGCTGGCAACGGATTCCGCAAAGGCGGCGGCAGGCAAATCCGGACAGGAGATGCATGACAGGGTGCAGCGGATGCTGGAGGAATTCAGCCTTCGGGAGCGCTATCATCTGGGGAGCATCCGGGCGCTTCGTCCAAGGAGAAAGGGCACGGTCGGAGCAGACAGGCATCAGGCATTTTTCCGCTATGTGCAGGAGAGTGCCGCAAAGCGCAGAATCGACAAGCACAGCATCGGCGGGCACAAGACAAAAGTACATGAGGCCGGCGGACACGAGACGGAAGGGCATGAGGCCGACAGGCACTGAGCCGGCCAAGACGGGATCGGACAGGGCGGGACTGGACAAGACGAGATCGGCCAAGGCGGGATCGGGCAAGACGAGATCAGGCAAGACGAGATCGGCCAAGATGGGATCGGACAGGGAAGCGTCGTGCAGGGCAGGGCGAAATCGCGCGGGAAGGAATCCATGGGCAGTTTGTGGACGGATCTGACAATACAGGAGGAAAAGGACTTTCAGGACAGGGTGCAGCGGATCGCCGGGGATCCGCGCTGCCTTCGGATGAAGGCCTACATTCAGCATGGGAGGGTTACCACCTATGACCATTGTATGGATGTGGCGAGGACGGCGTTTGTGCTCAACCGAAGGCTCCACGTACATGCCAACGAAGGACGCCTGGTACGGGCTGCCTTTCTGCATGACTACTTCCTGTATGACTGGCATTTACAGGGCGATTTTCTGCACGGCTACCATCATCCGCACATTGCAGCCATGAACGCAAGAAGAGATTTTGAGCTGGATCCTGCGGAGGTGCAGGCCATTGAGAGTCACATGTGGCCGCTGACGCTGTTCCATGCCCCGGCCTCCCGCATTGCCTGGATGGTCACGGTGGCGGATAAGCTGTGCTCATCCAGGGAAACCCTGATGCGAAGGAGGAGCCGCAGATTCTCTCTGTACCGGGACGCTTCGAAGGAGTAAGATGAACCGGAGCGTAAGGAGGTTTCGTTTTATGAAGATTGTGGTATTGTGCGGTGGTCTGTCCACCGAGAGAAAGATTTCGATTCTGTCCGGAACCAAGGTCTGCAGGGCACTGCGCGCCAGGGGGCATCAGGCCGTGCTGGTGGATCTGTTCCTTGGCCTGGAGGATATGGGCGAGGAGGTTCTGGCACACCCGGAAATCCTTTTTGACCGCCTTCCCGAGCTGCAGCCTGCGGTGTTTGACGGCATTGCGCCGGATCTTGAGGAGGTAAAGGCATCCCGCAAATGGAAGGACCGCTCCTTGTTCGGACGGGGTGTGTTGGAAATCTGCAGGCAGGCGGACATTGTTTTCATTGCACTTCACGGCATGAACGGCGAGGACGGGAGAGTGCAGGCGGCGTTTGATCTTCTTGGAATTCCCTACACAGGCTCCGCCTATCTGGGGGCCGGCATGGCCATGGACAAGATCATCACGAAGACGATGGTTCGTCCGCTGGGGATCCGTACGCCGGACTGGAGGGAATATCACGACGTTCATCCGGAGGATCTTCCTGACATCGCGGCAAAGTCTTCCGTGCCCTGCGTGGTCAAGACGCCCACCGGCGGCTCCTCGGTCGGCGTCTGCATCGTCCGCAGAAAAGAGGAGCTGGAGCCGGCGCTTTGCGAGGTGCTGCGATACAGCAGGGATATCCTGATAGAGCAGTTCATTGAGGGGCGGGAGCTCACCAATGCCGTTCTCATCGACCGGGCGCTTCCCTGCGTGGAGATTCTTCCGAAAGAGGGAGGCTATGATTACTCCAACAAATATTCGGCAGGCGCCACAGAGGAAATCTGTCCCGGAAGGATCACGAAGGAGCAGGCGCAGACCATGGGACAAATGGCACTGCAGGTGCACCGGGCACTGGGGCTTCGCACCTATTCCAGAAGCGATTTTATTATGACGGAGGACGGCACCCTTTATTTCCTGGAGGTAAACACTCTTCCGGGCATGACGCCGACGAGCCTTGTTCCGCAGGAGGCTGCGGCAGTGGTGATTTCCTACGAGGAGCTGTGTGAGATCATCGTGCAGGACGCCCTGAAGCATTTTGAATACAGATACAGCACAAAGTGAGGACGGAGTATGGAGACGATCACACTGCAGAATCTTCTGGAGGCGACAGGGGGGACACTTCTGTCCAAGGCATATGACAGTGACCCTGTGACACAGAAGATCAAAGGTGTTCAATCAGACAATCGAAGGGTGAAGGAGGGGGATGTCTTCTTTGCCTTCGTCGGCGAGAAGACCGACGGACACCGATATGTAAAGGCCGCACTGGAGGCCGGAGCGGCAGGCGCCGTTGTGTCCGAAAGACCAAAGCCGGAGGAAGCTGTCCCGGGGAAGTTTTACCTTCTGGTGCAGGATACCGTTGCGGCACTGGGGGATCTGGCGGGATGGTATCGAAGCCGGTTTGAGATTCCGTTCATCGGCATCACCGGTTCGGTCGGCAAAACAACCACCAAGGACATGATTGCGGCGGTTCTTTCGGAGCGGTACCGCACACAGAAAACCCAGGGGAATTTCAACAACAACATCGGTCTGCCCAAGACCCTTCTGGAGCTGAAGGCAGATACACAGATGGCCGTGGTGGAGATGGGAATGAACCATCTCGGAGAAATCAGGTATCTTGTGCACATCGCACAGCCCGAAACTGCAGTCATCACCAACATCGGGGATGCCCACATCGGGAATCTCGGCAGCAAGGACAATATTTTTAAGGCCAAATGCGAAATCTTCGAGGGGCTCCGGGAGGGAGGACACGCCGTCCTGAACGGGGATGATCCGTACCTTGTCCGGCTGCGGGAGGATGCGGACAAAACGTCACGCTATACCTTTGATTATGTCGGGGAATCGCAGGACTGCACCTGGAGGGCACAAGACATCCGGGAGGAGGATCCGGACTCGATGAGCTTTACTGCAGTGACGCCCCTTGGCACCTTTGATGTCACGGTGCCTGCATTGGGGCATCACATGATTTATCCTGCCTTAACGGCGGCGGCCGTCGGCGCGCACTACGGTCTGACCGCAGAGGAGATCCGGGCAGGAATCGCTCACTACGTGCCCACCCAAATGCGTATGGAAACGCTGCGTCTTCCGGGTGGTGTGATAATCTACAACGATACCTACAACGCCAATCCGCAGTCGATGAAGGCCGGGCTTCTGACCCTGTCACACACGGCGGCGGAAAGACATATCGCGGTCCTGGGAGATATGAAGGAGCTGGGAGAGTCGGAGGAGGCACTGCACCGCGAGGTGGGAGCCTACGCGGCGGAACGAAGGCCGGACGCGCTCATTACCGTGGGAAAGGCAGCTGCCCTTCTTGCCAAGGAGGCACAAAAGAGAGGTCTGGAGCGGGTTTATCCCTGCGCCGGCAAGGAGGAAGCCAAGGACGTGATTCAGGAGCTTTACGGAAAAGAAACAGCATGGCTGTTCAAGGCCAGCCGGACCATGGCCTTTGAGGAGCTGGCCGCCTACACCGCGAAGCTCTCCGAAAAGGCCCAAAAGGAATAGGCTTTCGAAAAAATGGCCTTCTGCAAAAGAACGGCCCCTCGGAAAGCGGTTTCTTTCCGAGAGACCGGTTGATCTGAATGTACTGCCTATATCTGTCAGGGAAATGCTGATTCCATCAGCATTTCCCTTTTTTTTACTGACCGGCCGCAGCAGCTGCGGCTGCCGCCTGCTGGGCGGCGTATTGTGCCGCCAGATCCGCCTGCACCTGTGCCTGTGCGGCCTCTGCACTCATCCCCTGATCCATGTAATTCTGGATGGCCTGCTGCAGAACGGCGGTTTGCGCCTCCGAAGTGATCTGTGCGGCCGCCGGATCGGCGGTGTCGTCCGAGGCACTCCCATCCGCATTTCCTGCAGCACCGGTATCCGAGGAG
>CAYXAN010000192.1:0-4313 GCA_964461705.1 uncultured Sarcina sp.
GTTCTGACCGGAACCATGCGGCAGGAATAGATTGTTTCCCGGAAATGGCCGATGCCATTTCCTCCAACTTGATTTGATCCCGCTTCGCGGTATCAAATCCTCATCGCTTCGGAGATCCCGCCTTCGCGGCTTCTCCTTGCGCAGCCGCAGACTCGCTGCGGCAGAAAGAGGTTGCTATGCAACAGATGGGTGTTGTGATCATCGGCGGCGGTCCTGCGGGACTGGCAGCCGCCGTAGAACTGCATAAGCAGGGTGTCCGGGATATGATCATCCTGGAGAGAGAGGCTTCCCTCGGCGGAATCCTCCGTCAGTGTATTCATGATGGCTTCGGGCTGGGACGTTTCGGTGAGAGTCTTTCCGGTCCGGAATATGCTCAGGCTTTCATTGATGAGGTTATAGAGCGACAGATTCCTTACAAGACCAGTGCCACTGTGCTGAGTCTGACCCCGGATCGTCTCGTAACCGTATCCACACGGGAGGGGCTTCTGCAGTATCAGGCCAAGGCCATCATTCTGGCCATGGGCTGCAAGGAGCGCAGCCGCGGTGCCCTGGGAATTCCCGGCGAGCGTCCTTCCGGCGTGTTCACGGCAGGGACCGCTCAGGCTTATATGAATCTGTACAACCGCATGCCCGGCAAGGAGGTCATTATTCTGGGCTCCGGCGACATCGGCATGATCATGGCGCGCCGCATGACACTGGAGGGCGCACATGTACAGGCGGTTTTTGAACTGATGCCCTACCCCTCCGGTCTTCCCCGCAACATCATCCAATGCCTGGATGACTACAATATTCCGTTGTATCTGAGCCATACGGTTACCGAGATCCATGGCAGAGAGCGCCTGACCGGCGTCACCATCTCCGAGGTGGACGAAAGCCGCTGCCCCATCCCCGGCACAGAAAAGGAATATGCCTGCGATACCCTGATCCTGTCCGTCGGTCTGATTCCGGAAAATAAGCTCCTGGAGGATGCCGGCATCGTCATTGACCCTCATACCAACGGCGCTCTGGTGGACGAGAATCTGCAGACCAGCATCCCCGGTGTCTTCTCCGCCGGAAACGTACTGCATGTTCATGATCTGGTTGATTTCGTGTCCATGGAGGCCGAGACACTGGCTCGTCATGCCGCTGAATTTCTCTCCAGACAGCAGCTCGATGCCTGTGCGTTGGATATCGTCTGCGGTCAGGGTGTCGGACATACCGTTCCCCAGCGCATCAGCGGAAGGAATGATTTTGCCCTGTCCCTGCGTGTCCGCAGTCATTTCAAGGATTGCCGGATTGTCGTGCGGCAAAACGGCAAGGAGGTTGCCTCCCGCAAAATGAAGAAGGCCATCCCCGCCGAGATGATTCAGATGAAGGTTTCTGCTGCCAAGCTGCAGACAGAAGGTGCATTGGAGGTGTCGGTAGAATGAAAAAGCAATATACCTGTATCGTCTGCCCCAACGGCTGCGATATCGAAGCGGAAATCGAAAACGGTCAGGTCATCTCCGTGACGGGACACACCTGCCCCCGCGGTGAACAGTACGTCCGTCAGGAGCTGACAGCACCTCGGCGTACCATTGCAAGCTCCGTACTGGTGGAGGGCGGCATCCTTCCCGTCGCCAGTGTCCGCCTGACGGCATCTGTTCCGAAGGACATGATCTTCCCCGTCATGGAGGAAATCAAAAAGGTCCGACTGACCGCTCCGGTGATCGCCGGAACCGTGGTACTGCCGCAGGTATGCGGTCTGGACAGTGACGTGATCGTCACCAAAAATGTCCCGGCAAAGGCATAGCCACCCCGTCCTGCTGAAGTGTTCTTATAATATGGTTACTATAAAAATCCCGGTTCCCCCATTCATGGAAGGAGCCGGGATTTTGTGTCCGGTTACGGAATGTCCGCTGTACATCCGTTATGGAAGAGACATCATTCATACAAGATGAGCGCGATCATCTCGATCGGCTCATCGCCGATGCACTTAAGTCCGTGTCCCTGACCGGCAGGACAGATGGTGACATCACCGGCCTCGACCTCCACCATCGTACCGTTGTCGTTGTACAGGCCATGTCCGCTCAAAATATAGTAGGTCTCACTGTCGCCGTTATGCACGTGATATCCGATCTCGGAGCCCGGATGGATCGTCGTATGTCCGAAAACACGTCCCTTCTGATTCATCTCCTCCGGTCCGTTCAGTAAATTGCGCACCGTGATCTCACCCTCCCCGTTAAAAGGGGCCGGCTTGCGAACCGTTTCCTTCTCTCCACTTTTCCGAATCATGTGATCTGCTCCTTTCTATCTGCTCTGTTGTCTTTTATCGTTCGTCTTTTATCGTTCCCGTTCTGTCCATTCTAAGGTGCTGGGTCGCGACAGATCAAGTATGTTTTGCTCAGTCGAAGACCGCAGGTCAGTGTTTCCTTATCGAACAAAATATATGTAATCCTTTTTTCGTGGAGCTGCCGCCTTTGCCGGCTCCCTCCTGTAGCCAAGGGCGCAGTGACCGATTCCTTCATAGTCTCCTTCGATTCCAAGCTCCTTCAAAAGCTTCTGCCCGAACTCCGATTCAAACTCCTCCTTGGCACGATGAATCCAAATGCTCCCAAGGCCAAGGCTCTCCGCTGCATTCATCAGATTCCCCATCACAAGAGAACCATCATACAGATACGTGGGCACAGACTTATCGGCCAGCACCACCAGAATCACAGGCGCTCCGTAAAAAGGATCCATATCCGTGCCCATGATCGCCGCATTTGCCCTGGAAAATTCCTTGACCTTATCCGGATTCGTGACGGCAAGGATGATCGGGCTCTGCTTTCCCATCCCGGACGCCGCATAGGTTCCGGCCCTGAGGACAGCCTGCAGCTCCTCCTCGGTAATCATGTCCGGTTTAAAGCTGCGGCAGCTTCTTCTCGTTTCCAGTACGTTCAGTGTTTCGTTCTCCTCCAATCGTCTCACCATCCTGTTTTCCTCCATCCCGTCACCTTTTACAGCACATAATACTTCCGGGACGACATTAAACTGCACGTCGCCGCAAATCATCTTACTATGATGGATTATACCAAGGAATCGCCGTGGTTCCTGCAAATCTGCCGCGATTTCCTGCAAAATTCCTTGACCAATACGATATTCAAGCATAGCTTACTAAGTAAGTTTACTATGTAATGTAAGACTTTAGGAGGAGTGTGTTTTTATGGCTGACAGCAAAACCGTAACCTGTTCCTTTTCCATGGACAGAGATACCTATGATGCTTTCAAGAGTATTGTCATAAAGAACCATCAGAACGTAAAGGGTAATCTGATTCGTTATATGCAGTATGTCATTGAATATGAAACACCGAACGCAGAAACGATTGGTGCTATCGAGGAGGTGCAGCAGATGAAGTCTGACCCGACACTCGGCAAAACCTATGACAGCGTAGACGAAATGATGAAGGACCTGCTCGATGTATAAAATCAGACCAACCTTAAAATTCCAAAAAGACCTGAGGCGTATACAGAAAAGAGGGTATGCTTATTTTAAGAAAACACTGCCTCTCGAGTGCCTTGTTTCGTCTCGATGCCTATACAGCGCCTGACAGGTCAGACCCGCTTTGCTCTCACGATGCATCTCTTATCCCAGAAGGCAATGCCGTACTCGATGATTTTCTTGACTCCATACCTGCGCAGCACTGCCGTATAGTCCAGCTCCTTAATCTGCTTCATTGCCTCATCGCAGGCGGCCTCAATATCTTTTTCTTCCTTGACATTCTTGACCTCGACCACAAATCCCATCTTGCGGTCCTTACGGCACACCATAATATCGCTGCGTCCCTTGCCCGTCTCACGATTCGAGGTCACAGTCCACTGACTGCAGGTGCTCAGCAGAGCGAGCAGGAATCCATGATAAAACGATTCATAGGCATCATAGAAGCTCACGGTCTCGTACAGCTGATTGCTGAGAATCTCCGTGATGCCCTGCACATCACCGCCTTCAAATGCAGCATAAAGCCCCTCCAGCTTTTCAGATCCCGCTCTGGTCTTGTCCTTAAACCACTCCAGTACCTGCTGCTTGTATATCTCGCGCACTTCCCTGTTGGGGATTCTGAGCCGATATGAATCCCCTTCCGGATCGTCCGTCACCGTCAGATAGCCGGTCATGTACAGAATACTCCAGAGATGATCAATATTCTTATTTATCTCGCTATGTGTCAGCTGCTCATTGATCGTCTTAGTGATCGTCTCCCCGTCAATAAGCCGCTCTATCTCCATCTGTGCAGAGCCATTGGCTGCCACATTGATCAAATTTCGCACCATATCATTGCCGCTGGTATTGATCCAGTACATCTTCGGCTTCGCGCGGG
>CAYXAN010000193.1:0-4309 GCA_964461705.1 uncultured Sarcina sp.
CGTTTTCCTCTCATTCCTCTCATATTCCGCGCATTGTCCGTGTCTGCATGGTCCGCCGCGTCTTCGCCCGTCGGCGTCAGGGCTGCGGCAGAGCGGCGGCAAGTGCACCGCTGCTCGTCGGGCGCTGCTCGCCGGGCGCTACTCGGACCGCAGCGCATCGATGGGATTCAGTCGGCTGGCCCGCCTGGCCGGTGCCCATCCGAAGATGATTCCGACCGCCGCGGAGAATCCGACGCCCAGCGCGATGGCTTCCGTCTACAGTGTAAAATTCATATCCATCGCCTTTGAGGCGACCAGCGCGATAAGCAGACCCACAAGAATGCCGATCAGGCCTCCCACCACGGACAGGGTAATCGACTCCATCAGAAACTGCAGCTGAATCCAGACGGGCTCCGCGCCAAGTGCCTTCCGAAGTCCGATCTCCTTTGTCCTCTCCGTGACGGATACCAGCATCATGTTCATGATGCCGATGCCGCCGACCACCAGCGCAATACTGGCGATGCCGCCCAGCAGAGCAGACATCAGGCTCATAATCGTGGACATGCTGTCCATCAGGCTTTCCATATTGATCACGGAATATGCGTTATCCGCCTCATTATAGAAGTGATCCAATGCACTGCGAAGATTCTTCTCCACCGTGCTCGAGGTATAGCCGTCTGCCACATACACCGAAACCGTGCTTACGTTCGACTCCTTGGACAAATCCAGCGCATTCCGATAGGGAATGATCACGGCACCGTCCTGATTGCTGGTGTCGGTATAAGCGGAGGTCATGGAGGAATCGTCCTTTCGAATGCCGATGATGGTGTAATTCAGCCCTCCCAGCTTCACTGTGCTGCCGAGTGCCGTCTGTCCGTTCAGGACATTCTTTACGAAGCTCTTGTCCACAATGCATACATTGGTATCGCCGCTCTCCTCACTGCTGTTGAAGGCACGGCCCAGATTGATGACGTCATTGTGCAGGAAGTATACCACCGATGTCCCGGATACGGAGATCTTCTTATACACATTTCCGTCGTAAACCGCCGTTGTCGTCAGGGACACCGAGGGAGAAATGGCATCCACGCCCTCCACCTGACTCAGCTTGGTCAGATCGGAATCGGTGAGTCCTTTTTTCAGGGCAGTTCCCGGCGCGCTGACGGTCAGAACATCCGTCCCCAGCTTTTCAAACTCGCCCATGATGGTGTTGCTGGCTCCCTGTACGATGGTGATCAGTCCGATTACCGCCGCCACACCGATGACGATGCCCAGCATGGTCAGAAAGGAGCGCATCTTGTTGCCCTTGATGTTCTGCAGGGACATCCGGAAGCTCTGCGTAATGATTTTAAGCATCCTCCACACCTCCTGCACTCAGATTCCCGTCCAGAATCCTCACGATCCGGCCGGCATGGGCCGCAATCTTGGAATCATGGGTAATCATGATGATGGTCCTGCCTTCTGCATTCAGGGAGTGGAACAGCTCCATCACCTGCTGTCCCGTGCTCTGATCCAGCGCGCCCGTCGGCTCATCCGCCAGAAGGATGGTCGGATTGTTGGCCACTGCCCTTGCAATGGCCACCCTTTGCTGCTGGCCGCCGGAGAGCTGGTTCGGATAGTGATGCATCTTGTCCGACAGCTGCACCCGCTCCATCACCTCCTTAACGCGCTCCTTGCGTTCCCTGTCCCCAAGTCCTGCATATAAAAGGGGAAGCTCCACATTTTCAAAGGCGTCCTGCCTTTGCAGGAGATAGAAGGACTGGAAGATAAAACCGATTTCCCGGCTGCGAATCTTTGCCAACGTCGCCTCGTTCTGCGCCGCGATATGCCTCCCGGAGAGCCAGTAATCTCCCGCGGTCGGCGTATCCAGGCATCCGATGATGTTCATCAGGGTGGATTTGCCGGAGCCGGAAGGCCCAAGGATTGCCAGGAACTCTCCCTTTGTCACCGTCAGATCGATTCCCTTCAGCACGTGAGAGACCTCATCCCCCATCTGATAATCCTTCGTGATTCCTGTCATCTTCAGGATTTCATTCTCTTCCGGAGGTGCTGCCGACGGCGAATCCGCCGGCGACAGCCTGCCCGCTTTTTTAGATTTCCACATGATTTTGCCATCCCTCGTGCATTCTAATTCGGTGCCTCCCCGCCGGGGCCTCCGCCTTCACCGCCGGGACCTCCGCCGCCCTCCGGGGCACCTCCTTCATCCCCCATCGTGACGGACAGCCCTGCAGCCGTCGTGCTGTCGGTATACAGGATGGTGTCTCCGGGGTAAAGACCCTCCGTAATCTCTGTATAGGTGCCGTCGGTAATGCCAAGGGTCACAGGCTGCTGCTTGGTGGTCTTTTTGTTCTCATCGGCATACATCAGGACATACGAGCTGCCGTCCTCCGCCGTCTGAATGGCCGAGGAGCTGACAGAGGTTGTGTTCAGCGCCTCGCTGATGGTCAGCTTCACCTCAACGCTCATTCCGCTTCGGGCATCCTCATCCGCGTCAAAATTCACCTCTGCCTCAAAATAGGACACCCCGTTATCCGTCGTTGCCACTCTGGCAATGTTCCTGATGGTTCCCTGATATTCCTTGTTCAGGGCATCCACCGTGATGGTCACCGGATCCCCTTCGCTCACTCCCTGAATATCATATTCGTTGATCTTGATGTCGATCTTCATGGTGTCAAAGCTGGTTACCACCGCAGCTGCCGTGCCTGCTGTCGTAAGGTCTCCCGCCTTCACGTTCAGGGCGGTGATGACTCCATCCATCGGTGCCTTCACGCTGCAGTCCTCCAGCTGCTCCTTCAGATCCTCCAGCTTCAGCTTGTTGGAATCCTGCTGCGTGCTGTTTGCCTTTGCCGTCTCCACCTGGGCAGCATAGGTCTGGAGCTGCTGCTCGGAATTGCGGACAGCAGCATTGTAGCTGTCCACTGCGCTGACGTAGGAGGTCTGCGCCTGAACCAGCGCATCGTACAGGGAGGTCAGGGTGTTCTCCTCTCCCTGCTTGGCCGCCTCATAGCTGGCCACGGCGTCGTTGTACAGTGTTTCCGTATTGGTAAGTGAGGTCTGGGCCGATTCCAGCTCCAGCTCCCGGGACGCGATCTGCTGATCGTACGAGGTCAGGTCCGTCACTCCCTGATCTGCTGCCTTCTGCCGGCTCTCTTTTGCCTGATCCAGTGCCAGCTGTGCGCTTTCTACCCTGGATTGTGAGGACTGCAGATTGGAATAAGAGCTGTCGATGCTTTGCTTGGCCTGAAGAATGGCGGAGGACAGCTGCTGATTATTGAGATTCACCTCATCGTTGTATTTCTGCTGTGCAGAGACCAGCGAGGCATAGGCGGAATCCATGCTGTTTTTGGCATTCTGAATGGAGGAATCCAGTCCGTCGTTCAGATTCTGCTGATAATTGTTGTAGGTCTGCTGTGCGGAGGAAATGCTGGCTGCCGAGCTTTTTTCCGCCGAATTGATGCTGGCCTCCAGCTCGTCGATCTGCTCCTGAATGCTGTCCGCATCCAGTGTCATGAGGACATCCCCCTCATGAACCTCGTCGCCCTCCTCTACGTTCACGGTCAGAACCTTTACCCCTGTAAGATCCGGAAGCACGTTCTGTTCGGACACCGGGGCAATGTTGCCTGTGAAGCTGTGATAGTTCGTGATGTCCCGGAGCTTGACCTGCTCCTCTGTCATCGCCTTCGCTTTGCTCCCGCACCCTGCCGTGGACACCGCCAGCAGGCCGGCCAATGCCACCGCTCCAAGGTGTATGCCTCTTTTTCTGTTCATCCTTGCTACCTCTTTAAGATCCTTCCATCCATTCGGCCTTCCAAACAGCCGCGAACCAGTACCATTCTATCAATAGATTCAGGAGAAAACTGTGAAGATTTTCTGAACAGATAAAAAAGGTCCTGCCCGGCTGATTTTCCTTTGCCCGGCAAGACCCCTTTCCTGTATTACTCCACCACAATGCTCTGAATGATCTGCTCCTCCCAGGGGGCATCGTTCCAGTTTGTCTTCACGTCCGCGATCTGATCCAGAACCTCAAGTCCTTCGGTAATCCTGCCGAAGGCCGCATACTGGCCGTCCAGATGCGGTGCATCCTGATGCATGATAAAGAACTGGGAGCCTGCGGAATCGGGATCCATCGCCCTTGCCATGGACAGGACACCTCTTGTGTGCTTCAGGTCGTTCGGGACGCCGTTGGCGGCAAATTCACCCTTGATGCTGTAGCCCGGGCCGCCGGTTCCGTTTCCGTCCGGATCGCCGCCCTGAATCATAAAGCCCTTGATGATGCGATGGAACGTCAGTCCGTCATAGAACTGCTTTTCGCAGAGCTTCCTGAAATTGTCCA
>CAYXAN010000194.1:0-1301 GCA_964461705.1 uncultured Sarcina sp.
CCCTCGTCCGAAGGCCGCAGATCTTGATTCTCACGATTCTGTCGCTCATCTTACACATCGCATCATTCCATTTGTTCTTCATTGCATCGGCCCGGTTTTTAAGGCCGATCTCCCCGCAGCCTTGCAAGCTCCGCGGCGGGGCTTGCCGCCCGCATCAGCTGCTCGCCGACAAGGACGGCATTGACGCCGTTCTGCCGCAGAGCCTCGATGTCCTCCGGCGATTGGATCCCCGACTCCGCAATAAAGATCGCTTCCCTTGGCGCCAGCTCCCGCAGGCGGATGCTGTTGCGGATGTCCACGGTGAAATCCTTCAGATTCCGGTTATTGACACCGATGATCCTGGCCCCTGCCGCCACGGCAGAGGCAACCTCCTTTTCGTCATGAGCCTCCACGATGGCGGACAGCCCCAGCTCATCGGCAATGGCCAGGTATTCCCTGATTTCCGCCGTGTCCAGAAGCGCCGCAATCAGCAGTACCGCAGAGGCTCCGGCTATTCTCGCCTCATAGATCATATACGGATCCACCGTGAAATCCTTGCGCAGGCAGGGGATCCGCACCTGTTCTGCGATCTCCCTTAGGTAGTCCAGAGAACCCAGAAACCACTTCGGCTCCGTGAGGACGGAAATCGCCGCCGCCCCGGCCGCCTCATACTGCCTTGCAATGTCCAGATACGGAAACTCTGGTGCAATGAGCCCCTTGGAGGGGGAAGCCTTCTTGCACTCACAGATGAAGTGGATTTCCCCCGTTCCGGACAACGCCTTCTCAAACCGAAAGGGCTGCTCCCTTGACAAGGAAAGAGCCTTCCTGCGGATCTCCTCCAGGGGCATTTTCTCCTTTGCCTTTGCCACCCGGAATCCGGCATAAGCTGCTAATTCATCCAGTATACTCCCCATAAGCCTGTCCTCGCCACGCCTTACGAATTGCTGACGGCAATGACCCTTTCCAGGGTTTCCATTGCCTTGCCCGAATCGATCAGCTCCGCCGCCAGCTTCACGCCCTCCTCCATGGAGGACGCTGCCTTTCCGACATACAGGGCGCACCCTGCGTTCATCAGGACGACATTCCGTTTTGCGCCGGTGATGGTGCCGCTTAAGATTCCTCTTGTAATCTCCGCATTCTCCGCAGGAGAGCCGCCGACAACCTCCTCCTTTGCGGCGCGCTCCAGTCCGAAGTCCTCCGGCCGGATGACCGATGTGCGGTAGAAGCCGTCCCGCAGCTCGCAAACCGTCGTGGGCGCGCTGATCGACACCTCATCCATGCGGTCCTGGCCGTAGACAACCAGTGCCTTCTGTACGCCGAGG
>CAYXAN010000194.1:1311-4287 GCA_964461705.1 uncultured Sarcina sp.
CAAAACCTTCGCCACCGGCTCCACCAGATACTCGTCATACACGCCAAGAAGGAACATCTCCGGCTTGGCGGGATTGGTCAAAGGCCCCAGAATGTTGAACACGGTGCGGAAGCCCAGCTCCTTGCGGATGGGACCCACGTATTTCATAGCGGAGTGATAGCGCTGCGCAAACATGAAGCAAAAGCCCGCCTCGGAAAGGAGCTTTTGGCACAGCTTAGGATCCTGCTGGATGTTGACACCCAGAGCCTCCAGGCAGTCTGCCGTTCCGGACAGGGAGGAGGCTGCGCGGTTGCCGTGCTTGGCCACCTTCACGCCGCCTGCTGCCGCCACCATGGCAGTTGTCGTCGAGATGTTGAAGGTGTGGGCTCCGTCTCCGCCGGTTCCTACGATCTCCAGCACCTCCATACCCGGATGCGGCACCGGCGTTGCCAGAGAGCGCATGGCATAGGCGCAGCCGGAAATCTCGTCGATGGTCTCCGCCTTGGTGGACTTTGTGGAAAGCGCCGCCAGGAAGGCGGCATCCTGCGTCTGCGTGGTCTCGCCTCTCATGATCTCCAGCATGGTGTCCCGGGCTTCCTCATACGTGAGATCCTCCTTGTTGACGATTTTGATAATGGATTCCTTGATCATGGCCTGCTCCTTTCATTTGACTGCAACAAAATTTCTCAGCATCGCTTCTCCGTCCGGAGTCATGATGGATTCCGGATGAAACTGCACTCCATACACGGGATACTGCACATCCTGTACCGCCATCACCTCCCCGTCCTCTGCCGTCGCAATGATCTTCAGCTCCGGCGGAAGAGTATCCGCCTCCACGGCAAGGGAGTGGTATCTTGCAACCGGCACCTGCTTCGGAAGGCCGACAAACAGCGGGCTTTCCGTGTCGATGGTTGTCAGGGACTGCTTTCCGTGCATCA
Organism: uncultured Sarcina sp.; assembly: GCA_964461705.1. Taxonomy (GTDB): domain Bacteria; phylum Bacillota; class Clostridia; order Lachnospirales; family Lachnospiraceae; genus CAG-791. Next base: position 2,229 of record CAYXAN010000194.1, read on the forward strand.
GCTCCTTTGCGTAAGTGACGGTTGCTCCGTAGGCCTCACAGATCCCCTGCTCCCCCAGACAAACCCCCAGGATGGGAATTTCTTCGGTCCGCAGGTCTCTTACCAGCTCCTCACAGATGCCGGCATCGGCCGGGCGTCCCGGGCCGGGCGAAATGATGATCCGGTCCGGACTCAGCTTCCGGATCTCCTCCACTGTCATCTCATCGTTCCGAATGACCCGGATGTCCGGCTCAATGGTTCCCACCATCTGATACAGGTTATAGGAGAAGCTGTCATAGTTATCAATCAATAAGATCATTGGCTGCCTCCAGTGCCGTCACAACGGCCTTTGCCTTGTTGATGCATTCCTGATATTCCTTCTCGGGAACGGAATCGGCCACGATGCCCGCGCCGCTTCGGATGAACACCTTTCCGTTCTTCTTATAGGCAATGCGGATGGCAATGCAGGTGTCCAGATTTCCCGTGAAATCAATGTATCCGATGGCCCCTCCGTAAATGCCGCGCTTATTGTTCTCCAGATCATTGATCAGCTGGCAGGCGCGAATCTTCGGTGCCCCCGACAGGGTCCCCGCCGGCAGGATGGAATCCACCGCATCCAATGCGTCCAGATCCTTCCGGATGATTCCCCGCACGGTCGAGCCGATGTGCATGACATGGGAAAATTTCAGCACCTCATGATATCGCTCCACCCGAACGCTGCCGAACTCCGAGATCTTTCCGATGTCATTGCGTCCAAGATCCACCAGCATGTTGTGCTCGGCCAGCTCCTTCTCGTCCGCCAGGAGTTCCTTCTCGAGCTCGGCGTCCTCCTGCGGTGTGGTTCCCCTCGGCCTTGTCCCCGCCAGGGGGAAGGTATGAAGCTCGCCGTTTTCGAGCTTTACCAGCGTCTCCGGCGAGGCCCCGGCCACCTCCACGTCCGTCCCGGAGAAATAAAACATATACGGCGACGGATTCAAGGTCCGCAGCACCCGGTAGCAGTTGAGAAGACTTCCTTCGTAGTCCCCCTCCAGACGATTTGACAGCACAATCTGGAAGATATCCCCCTCCTTGATGTGATGCTGCGCCTTCCGCACCATGCTGCAGTACTGCTCCCGATCGAACAAAGGGCGGATTTCCGATTTGAGCGTTCCTGCCGGCTCCTCTTTGGCGGCGCCGCTGCGGATCAGGTCCGCGAGCTCCTGCAGCTGACGCTCCGCCCTTCGGTACGAGGCCTCTGCCTCGGACAGATCAATATTTACAATAAGGATGATCTTCTGCCGCAGATGGTCGAAGGCGATGACCTTGTCGAACAGCATCAGATCCACATCCTTGAAGTTTTCCGTATCCTCCGCGTCCAGATGCAGTGACGGCTCGGAATACTTCAGATAATCATAGGAAAAATAACCCACCAGTCCTCCGGCAAAGGACGGGAGGTACTCCAGCCTCGGAGCCTTGTATTCCGCAAGGATCTGTCGGATGGTCGCGCCCGGATCTTTGGTTTCAAAGGAAAGCGCCCCCACCTTCATCTGCCCGTTCTGGCAGGTGATCTCCAGGGTGGGATCGTAGCCAAGAAAGGTGTAGCGTCCCCATTTTTCCTGCGCCTCCGCAGATTCCAGTAAATAGCAATGATCCGATACATTTTTCAGCTTCTGCAGAATGCTGATGGGTGTGTATCGATCTGACAGGATTTCCGTGCTGACCGGAAATCTGCGATACCCCGTATCAGCCGCATAATCCAGAACCTCTTTCAATGACGGACGTATGTTCCTCATCATCTCCTCCTTCCTGCCATACAAAAAACGTCCCTGAAAAAGACCTCACTTAGTCTTTCTCAAGGACGATTCCTATGTCTTGCATATTCCTCGCGGTGCCACCTTGATTCACAGCGATCCAAGGACAAAACCGACTGCCGCAGAAGCCTCTGCCGCATTCCGTCTGCAGATCTGCCTACAGGAAGCCTGCAGAAAACCTGTTTCCTCTGTGCTGTACTCTCATCGGATACCAACATACCCGCGGCAGCTGACGGGTGCCTTCCGTCGCCAGATACTCGCCCTTCCTGACTGTTCCGCCATGTCCTCTG
>CAYXAN010000195.1:0-1881 GCA_964461705.1 uncultured Sarcina sp.
TGATGCATCCGGGAAGCTCCGGAAAGGAAACCACATAACCGCCCTCATCGCGGTCGGGTGACAGCATTTTTAGACGAGCACACGGCTTTAAAAGTTCACCACGATCACACCGTCCACGATCCGGATGGAGTCCTTGGCCGGGTATCGGGGCATCTGCGTCCTGTCCACATAGTCCTCATACTGTCCGTAATCCTCGATGACCTGCGGATCGTAGCCGCAATGCACCCTCATGAAGCTGACCCAGGAGTAGTCATTGATGATCTCTGAGCCGTCGTAGGGAGTGATGCGAACCGTTTCGAGCTCGGGATCGGCGGCGATATAGGAGGTGTCCTTCTCAAATTCGTTCAGGAAGCAGACAGGAAGAGCCGGATCATATCCCTCGAGGCTCTGGATTCTCGCAATCAGGACATTGTCGTAGGAAACGGCGGCCTCCTGCATGCGGCCTGCCTTGTAGTAGCACAGGTTGTCGTAGCGGATATAGAAGAGAACGGAATAAAGCACCAGAAGGCACAATGCACCGGCAAGACCGAAGGTCACCATCTGCGCCCTCACTCTTTGCAGGCCGCTGCGTGCGAGCTGCTGTGCCAGCCACAGTCCCATGACGAAGATCATGACCTGCCCATAGAGCATCAGATCGTAAACGTCAAAATCCGTCATGACGAAGACGAAATTGACGGTCAGGGGAAACAGGAGCATCAGAAGGAGCATGCGCAGCCTTCCCCCGGCAAGGCCGCGGGATCTGTGCAGCACAAGAACCGTTCCCATCAGCACAAGAAGGGCAATCAGCACGCAGTAAACCGTACTCATGGACCACATAAAGAGCTGGTAATCGTCGCTCCCGCGGTAGGAAAGGAAGGCATCCTGCCTGAAAAACACCCGGTAGGCCATGGCGATTCGCGCAGGATAGCTGAAGCTCCCGGCGCCCATGGTGTCTACCCCGCGGTAGGCGTACAGCTCCTTTCCGGTCAGGGAAAGAGAGGCCTTCATAAGAATCAGATACAGAAAAAGGGCGGCACCGGTCCCAAGAAGGGGGCGAAGCCAGCCGCGCCACGACCCGCTCCCCTCGCTTTCCTTTTGCAGAAGGAGCAGAACCTCCAGCGTCAGCATGACAGGAAGGTAGGCCTGATAGATGCCGATCATAAGCGCCGCAAGGACGATGCCAAGAAGCCATCTGCCTGCGGCCCGCATCCTGCTGTTCTCCGAAGGGGACTGCCTGCGGCAAAGGGAACGAAGACAGGAAGCCCGGAAGCCGAAGAGGTCGGAATCGAAAGTCCGGAAGCGGAAAAGGTCGGAATCGGAAGCCCGGAAGCCGAAAGGGCAGGCGGAGCTGCCTGCAAGAAGCACGGCGCTGATGCAGGCAAGGAGCAAAGCCAGCATATAGTAGGGCGCCGTAAACCAGTAGGCAAAGGTTCCGGTCACCACCGGGAAGGTCACCAGAATGCCGCAAAGGAGAACCTGCAGGAGCCGGCTTGTCAGGCAAAGGGAGCGGCTCATCACCCAGCCGCCAAGGCCGATCAGAAGGATCGAGACCAGACCGTTGAGCCAGGGGAGACTGTAATTGCTGCCGCCGAAGGGCAGACGGGTTATTTTGCCAAGGAGGGCCAGCGTGAACCGGCCCACGATATGCGTGGTGCCCACATCATAGGTGCAGACCACATCGTCATGGTAGGAGATGCCGGCGAACATGCCTGCCGCATGCGCCGCCAGTCCGAATAAAAGCGCCGAGCAAAGGCAGCGGCGGAGGACGGAAAAGCCGTCCGATTTGCAAAGCCGGTTGAAATTCATGAAAACGCTCCTTCTCGTCTGGTTCCCGCCTGCTTCCGTCTGTTTCCTGGCAGCTTCTGTCCGTTTCCGGCAGCTTCTGTTCGTTTCCGGCAGCTT
>CAYXAN010000195.1:1981-4277 GCA_964461705.1 uncultured Sarcina sp.
GGCAGCTTCTGTCCGTTTCCGGCAGCTTCTGTTCGTTTCCGGCAGCTTTCGCCTGTTTTCCGTCCGCTGCTGTCCGCTTTCGGCTGTTTTTGTCTGTTTTCGTCTGCGGATGCAGGCGGGGCTTTTGGTGATTATTTCCAGATTGCTGTCAGGGTCACGGAGGGAATGCGTGTGCGGTACAGGGTGGATTTGGCTCCCTCATTGGTGGAGATGTAGGCATAGGAGCCCATAACGGTGATGTCCTCCGCCTCATAGGGAATGTCCAGAGACCACACGCCGAGGTAGTCGCCCTCTGTCGTGAACACGTTGATGCGCTGCTTGCTCTTCCAGTCATAGGCCTTGAAGCCGGCACTTACGGCATAGATAAAGGAGCCGTCGCTGGCAATTCCCTGGGAGCTGAAATTCTGGGCATAATACTCGTCCACCGGGGTGATGGACAGGGTGTCCATTTCGTCATTTAAGACGCAGAAGGAGTTGCGGCTTCCCTTGTTGCGCCCGATGAGGTAGAAATGGTGGTCGGCATAGGCAATGGCCCAGATGTGCGTCAGCAGGGGAAAATTGTATTCCCGCACTACCTTCAGATCCTCGTCCAGCTCCATGACACCGCTGGGATAGCCCTCGCAGCTTCCGCCCTCGGCAATGTACAGATGTCCGTTGCTGTCGTTGTAGCAGATGCCGTTCCCGTGATCGAAGGCAAGGTTGCGGACGGACTTCACCACCTTTCCGGTCGCCAGATTGTATTTGGTCAGGATGGTTTCATAATGGGACAGATCGCCGTTTGTATAGGCGCTGTCATTGATGGAGGCGGCGGTTACAAGGTAGGTCGTGCCGTTCTCCTCGTACACGCAGGAGCCCTGTGTGCTTTTGAATTTGTATTTGGTGTTCTCCGGCTTGCCGGCATTCACGGTGATCACCGCCTGTGAGTAGGTGTTGCCGGAATGCAGATTGATGACGCTGTCAAGATTGTGATAGCGGTTCCCGGTGTTGGTGTTGATCCAGCCGTCAAACTGATAGCCGGGATTGGAAAAAAGATTCCCCGACAGCAGTGTCTTCTCATCATAAATACCGTAGGAGTCGGCCATGTCCCCCAAAGCCGCGCCGTTGCCCTCATAATGAATAATGTACATCTGAGGCTCCCAGAGAGCATAGAGCGTGAGGCTCCCGACGTCCTCCGGAAGGGTTGCCTGATCCTCGTATTCGCACTCGGTGCCGTCCGGCCGGGTCATCCACCCGCGGAACACATAGCCATAGCGCGTGAAGGTACAGGCAGGGAGCGTGTCCTTGCCGGCCACCAGAACCACGGAGTCCATTTCACCGGTGCCGCCGTTGGCACGGAAGGACACGGTTTCGGAAACGGCCTGAGCCGTGACAGCCCGGGACAGCACAAGATACAGCATCAGCAGGATCAGCAGGGGCTGCAGAAAGCGCCGGATGAAATATTCCGTTGTCGTCCGTCCCGTTGTCGTCCGTCCCGTTGTCGTCCGTCTCGTTGTCGTCCGCTCTGCTGTCATTCGTCTCGTTGTCATCCGTCTCGTTATCATTCGTCTCGTTGTCATCCGCTCCGTTGTCTGTCCTGAATCCCGCTCCGAATCCCGCTTCAATGCCGGGCGAAAGCGTAATCCTGCGCATTGTCCAAACTGGTCAACGCTCTTTTGCGGCAAACCTGCCGTCTCCGTGTGGGAAGCTCCAAGCCGTGGTATACTGTTAAGGAAACGCGGATTGGGGCGCTTCCATGGAAAGCGACTCCGGAAAGCGATTCCGACCGGCAATTCCGACAGGCGATGACAGAATTGCTTTCCGGAAAAGTGATTCCGACAAGCGGCCCATTGGTGCGGCTACGCTAGATTATAGCACAGGTTACTGCTTGACCAACATAGTCAACAATGAATTTTGTACAGAAAGGAAGCTTCAAATGGCAAGAGAATACTGGAAACCGTCAAACCTGCTTTATCCCGTTCCGGCAGCGATCATCACGACGGCAAACAAGGAGGGGAAAACGGATATGATGACGGCAGCATGGGTGGGAACCGTTTGCTCGGATCCTGTCATGGTGTCCGTTTCCGTTCGTCCCTCCCGGCTGACGCACGACTACATTGAGGAAACAGGAGTGTTTGTCATCAATCTGACGACGAGGGAGCTGGCCTATGCCGCAGACTGGGTCGGCGTGAAGAGCGGAAGGGATGTGGATAAGTGGAAGGAAATGAAGCTGACGCCCCTGCCGTCCAAGCATATTCCGGCCCCCCCATTCAGGAAAGCCCGGTCTGCCTGGAGTGCCTGTTGCGCAGAAAGCTTGAGC
>CAYXAN010000196.1:0-4227 GCA_964461705.1 uncultured Sarcina sp.
ACCCGTTTTGCGCTCCACTGCCATCTCCGCAATGGCCTTCAGCGCGTCATCCTCGAAGGACAGCTCCACCCCATCGTAATGAAAGAGCTTTCGATATTGCTTCACCAACGCATTCTTCGGCACCTTCAGAATACTGATCAGCGCATTGGTATCCAGTCCGTCCAGCGTAACAATCACCGGGACACGGCCGATAAATTCAGGAATCAGTCCAAACTTCATCAGATCCTGCGGGACAACCTCCTTAAGAACCGCTCCCAAATCCTTTTCCTCTCTCTCGGACACCGATGCATTGAAGCCCATGGAGCGATAATCCGTTCTCTCGTGGATAATCTTATCCAGTCCGTCAAAGGCACCGCCGCATATGAACAGAATATTGCTGGTGTCAATCTGGATAAGCTCCTGCTGCGGGTGCTTTCTGCCGCCCTGCGGAGGCACCGAGGCCGTTGTTCCCTCAATAATCTTCAGCAGTGCCTGCTGCACGCCCTCACCGGAGACATCCCGGGTGATAGAGACATTTTCACCCTTTTTGGATATCTTATCGATCTCGTCAATATAGATGATCCCAAGCTGCGCACGTTCGATGTTGTAGTCTGCTGACTGAATCAATTTCAGAAGAATATTCTCAACATCCTCGCCCACATAACCGGCCTCGGTCAATGTCGTTGCATCTGCAATGGCAAAGGGAACATTCAGCAGCCGGGCCAGCGTCTGAGCCAGGTACGTCTTGCCGGAGCCGGTGGGACCAAGCATCAGAATATTGGACTTCTGCAGCTCCACCTCCGCATCCTCTGCGTCCTGGTAATCATGCTGCCCGACAATTCTTTTATAATGATTGTAGACAGACACCGCCAAAACCTTTTTGGCCTCGTCCTGTCCGATGACATATTGGTCCAGGAACTCCTTGATCTGGGCAGGCTTCATCAGGTTCACGTCCTGTTCGCTCATTCCGCTTGCCGAGAAATCACTGTTTTCTTCTTTGGGCGCCTCACTCTCCTCAATAATATCACTGCAGATTTCAATGCATTCATCGCAGATATAGACGCCGCTCGGACCCGCAATCAGTTTGTGGACCTCATCTTCCGCCCTTCCGCAGAAGGAGCATCGTCTGGGTGGAACCATTCTTTTACCGCCGTTAGCCATAGTCTGTCTCTTTTCTATACGATCATGAATCCGTTCCGCGCGTGCTGCATACTTTTACACGCTTCGAACGGCGTCCTCAATCTCCTTACGGGTTGTATAAATATGGTCGATCAGACCATACTCCAAAGCCTCCTGCGCCGTCATCCAGTTGTCGCGATCTGTGTCACGGCACAAATCCTCATAGGTCTTGCCCGTGTTCTGTGCCAGAATATGATTGAGCCGTTCCCGCATCCTCTCAATATGCCTGGCCGCGATCAGCATATCACTTGCCTGACCTTCCGTACCGCCGGACGGCTGGTGAATCAGAATTTCCGCATTCGGAAGGGAATACCGCTTCCCCTTTGTGCCGCCGGCCAGCAAAAAGGATCCCATGCTGGCTGCCATTCCCATACAGATTGTGGAGACGTCACACTTGATAAACTGCATTGTGTCATAGATCGCCATGCCGGCTGTCACAGAGCCTCCCGGACTGTTGATGTAAAACTGGATGTCCTTTTCCGGATCCTCTCCCTCCAGAAACAAAAGCTGCGCCACAATCAATTCAGCTGACTGATCTGTCACCTGGTCTCCAAGGATAATGATTCGTTCTTTTAAAAGTCTGGAAAAAATGTCATAGGACCGCTCTCCGTTTCCGGTCTGTTCTACGACATACGGTACTAAATTCGCCATGCTGCATCCTCCGTATAAAGAAAACAAACTACGCACAATCATAAAACAAAGGCCTTGCAATACGCAAGGCCTTTGCTTTGTTTTCCTACCTTTTGGTATCTCTGTATGTCAGGCCTTACTCCTCAAGCCTGTGCAGGCTCCTCTGCAGCAGTATCCGCCTGCTTCGGTGCCTTATCCTCCTTCGCATGATCGGTGATGAAGTCTGCCGCCTTGCGAATACGGATATCCTTCTTGAAGTCTTCCTTCATGTCGTCACCATCGAAATACTTCTTTACATTTTCGACCGGCAGATGATATTGATCAGCCATCTTCTGGTATTCCTTTTCAATATCGTCCTCTGTGACTTCAATATTCTCGGCCGCAGCAACCGCCTCCAACACCAGGCTGTTGCGGATCCTCTGCTCTGCCTGCGGCTTCAGCTGCTCAATAAACTGCTCGCTGGTCTGACCGGTATACTGCAGATACATATCCAGCTTCATGCCCTGATACTGAAGATTCCGGGCAAACTCGTTGGCCAGATTCTCCTGCTGCGTGCGAAGCATCGCCTCCGGAATGTCGATCTTGGAATCCTCTACTGCAGCACCGACGGCCTCATTCTGTTTCGCATTGCGAAGCTCTTCATCCTTACGTGTCTGCAGATTCTTACGAAGATCCGCCTTGTACTCCTCCAAAGTGGAAAACTCGGAAACCTCATCAGCGAACTCATCGTTCAGCTCAGGCAGCACCTTCGTCTTGATGCTGTTCACCTTGCAGTGGAATACAGCAGGCTTGCCTGCAAGATCCTTCTGGTGATAATCCTCCGGGAAGGAAACCTCTACATCCTTTTCCTCACCGATGCCCACACCGATCAGCTGATCCTCAAATCCCGGAATAAAGGAATGAGAGCCGATGGTCAGATCGTAGTCCGTCGCTGTGCCTCCGTCGAAGGCCGTTCCATCCACGGTTCCGGCAAAATCAAGCTTGATTCTGTCGCCGTCTGCAACCGGGCGGTCTGTCACATCCTGAATCTTGCTGTTTGCATCCTGCTGACGCTCCAGCTCCTTCTGAACCTCCTCATCCGTCACCTCCGTTGTCTCCGGTCTGGTAACAGAAACACCCTTATATTTGCCAAGAGAAACCGGCGGCTTCAGAGCAACCTCTGCGGTATAAATAAAGCTCTTCCCTTCCTCGATCTGCGTGACGTCAATCTTCGGATTGGAGACAACATCCTCCCCGGACTCCTTCACTGCAGCCTCATAAGACTCATTGATGCATCTGTTTGCCGCATCTTCATAGAAAACAGCCGCGCCGTACATCTTCTCAATGATCTTGCGGGGCGCCTTTCCCTTACGGAAGCCGGAAACAACAATACGATTCTTCTCCTTCCGATAGGCCTTTTCGATTGCCTCAACAAATTCCTCCGCACTCACTTCAACGGTGAGCCTGGCCATGCTGTTCTCGAGCTTCTCAACACTAACGCTCATGGGTTTGATTCCTCCTGGTGGTCATTTCTCGCACTGCTGTACGCAGACAAATAGAGATTATACGCAAAAATCACACGTTTTGCAAGCATCTCACAAATTCACACCGATCCCGTTTTCCAGCGCTCCGCTGACCTTCCTGCCATCTGCAAGAACAATCTCATAAGAAGCTTCCGTCAGTTCTCCGTCCACCCTGAAGGTTACAGCCGATCCGTCACAGCTTGCCGTCACCGTGACAGCAGTCTCTCCCTGCAGATCAGGAATCCTGCAGACAACGTCTCCCTTCACCGGCAGGTAGTACCGAAGGGTCGTTCCCTTCGTATAATCATAATCCGGAACCTCTCTGTCGGTTCCAAAGGCCAGAAGGCTTCCTTCCCGCACAAAGACCGGAAGATTCATGTAGCTGTATTCCTTTTCGTACCACTTCCCGCCGTCAAGAATCTCGCCGTCAATGAGTCCCACCCATTTCCTGGTCCTGTCGTCATTTTCACCTTTCTGAACACTGGGAAGGTAGAAGCGGCCCAGACTCTTCTCATTAAAGATCGGCGCCACCAGTACCGATTCACCCAGCATATACTGAAGATCCAACGTCCTGCAGGCATAGTCCTTCGGGAAAACAAAGGGCATCGGGCGCATCACCGGAACACCTGTCTTGTGTGCCTCTGCCGCCAGCTGGAAATAGTACGGCATCATCGTGCACTTCAGCTCGCTGAAGAAGCGGACCACATCGTTGGACTCATCGTCAAAAATCCACGGCACACGGTACGAATCCGAGCCATGCAGTCTGGAATGAGTGGAAAACAGACCGAACTGTGCCCATCTCTTATACAGATCCGGTGTGGCAGTGCTCTCAAAGCCGGAAATATCATGACTCCAGAAGGAAAAGCCGCTCATCATGAAGGACAGCCCCGCATGCATGGTCTCCGCCATGGAGCTGTAGGTTGCGGAGCAGTCACCT
>CAYXAN010000197.1:0-4211 GCA_964461705.1 uncultured Sarcina sp.
TTGCGCAACAGCTGTTGCTCGAGCTCCTCCATGTTGTAGGAGGTTTTTTCAAAGCTCTGGAAGGAGCGGGCTGAGGATCTTCCCCGCTTGGCCGCTCCGGTTCGCTCGGAAGGAGCCTTCATCACTCTGCTTTTTGCCGCAGAAGCGGTAGAAATTCCCTCCTCTGCCCAATTCAGGGCAACCTTCTCAATATAGCGAAAATCCTTCTTGCCAAGTCCGACGCAGTACTCGATCAGATAATCAATCAGTTCATTGGAAAAATGCAGCTGATCGGCGATAAAGCAGATGATCTTTGCCTCCCGCACAGACAGCGGCTTGCCGATGTACTGCTCGGCCACCAGCATCAGCTGGCGGTTGCTCTCGCTCTTCTGAAACTCCTCCATCTGCCGGACGGAGATCTGAGAGCTCCCGGCAGGGGTCTCGGAAACACCCGCTGCGGGGGCAACCTCCTTTAAGGCAGCGGGCTGCACAGGCTGCACCCCGGCGCCCGTCCCCTCGGACAGCATGGGTGCAATGGAAATCACCTGATGATCACAGGAGGGCGCCGGATTGTGGGGCTCCTTCAGAAAAATACCGGACAGATTCCCGGCGGAATCTGTCTGCAGGGTCAAAAGTCCCTTCCTTTCCCAGTAGCGAAGGGAACGAAGAATTTCCTTTTCGGTATGATTGAACAGATCCGCCATGTCGCTGATGCTCGAGGGAAGTCCTGCGGACATCATGCGAACGAGATACAGATAGACCTTCAGCTGTGCATCGTTCGCATCCCGCATATACTCATCAATAAAAATATTGGAGATGACCGTGCTGTCCCCCGCACGGTCGTTGTAAATTGCAAATGCTCCCATGGCGTCACGTTCCTCTTCGGATACCTTCAAACGGTGCCGCCCTCCTGCTGTAAGACTGCCGCATGACTGCTGCATACATCATCGCCGTCATGCCGGCCGCATGCTGAAATCATGCGGTTCTCATGCCGCTTCCGCACCGTTTTCGTACCGCTTTCTTGTATCTTTGTCTGGATGCCCTTGAGTATAGCATTTGCTGTCTGCGGCACAAATAGTAAAACTGAACAGAAAATACGGGGCTCCCCTCCGAAACCGGGAAAGGCATTTTGCTTGTGGACAAAGGGAAAAATGTGGATAACCCCGATTTTTCAAACATGCATCGGTTTTGTTATCCACATCCTCTTCGGCAGCTTCGTTTGTGGACAAGGTGGACAGCTTGCCCGCCCTTACCGGGAAAGCAGTGCCGGGCCGATATCGGTGACGTTTCCGGCCCCCATAGTTATCAACAAATCCCCTTTTCGGCAATTTTTCAGTACAAAATTTTCGATCTCCTCAAAGCTTCCGAAATAATGGACATCCCGGTGTCCCAGTGCGGCAATCTTATCGGCCAGCGTCCCGGAGCTGATGCCCAGAGTATCCGTCTCCCTTGCGGCATAGATGTCCGCCAGAATGACCACATCGCTCATGGAAAGCGCGTCGGCAAAATCGTCCAGAAGAGCCTTGGTCCGGGTATAGGTGTGCGGCTGGAAAATGCAGACCACCCGATCCTTGTGCATATGGGCGGCAGCTGTCAGGGTAGCCCGGATTTCGGTGGGATGGTGTGCGTAGTCGTCCACGATGGCGATGCCGTTGACCTCCCCCTTATATTCGAAGCGCCGGTCCGTCCCCTGATAGGAGGCCAGAGCGGCTGCGGTCTGGTCGCGCGGTATCTTCAGAAGGTCGGCCACGGCAACCGCCGCCAGGGCATTGTACACGTTGTGCTCTCCCGGAACCTTCAGAGTTAAAAGCTGCGTGTGTCCGCCGGTCTGAATATGCTGACAGCAGGTGAAGGTGGGGCGGGAGAGCTCGTTGTAGCGGATATTGACGGGGTAATAATCACTGCGGCTGCGGTCGCTCCCGAAGGTGACCACGTGACAGGAGAGTCCCTCCGTGAGCTCCTGATAATTTTCGATGTCGCTGCTTATGACCAACGTCCCGTCGGCCGGGATGAGCTGTGCAAATCGGCGGAAGGAGCTTCGGATGTCCGCAAGATCCTTGAAGAAGTCCAGATGGTCGGCATCTACATTTAGGATGACGCCGATTTTCGGATACATGGACAGAAAGCTGTTGGTGTATTCGCAGGCCTCCGCAACCAGATAATCCGAATGCCCGACGCGCACATTCCCGCCGATGGTTTTGAGAATGCCGCCGACGGAGATGGTGGGATCCGCCTCAGAGGACAGAAGAATTTCCGAAATCATCGAGGTGGTGGTGGTTTTGCCGTGGGTTCCGGCAACAGCGATGGGACATCCGTAATTGCGCATGATCTCCCCCAGAAGCTCTGCTCTTGTCAGAGAGGGAAGACCAAGCTCCTTCGTCCGCTGATATTCGGGATTGTCCGGGTGTATCGCGGCGGTAAAGATGACAAGGTCCAGGCTGGAGGTGATGTTGTCTGCCTTCTGGCCGATGCATACATGAATTCCCTTTTGGGAAAGCTCCTCGGTAATCGGAGAGGCGGACCTGTCGGAGCCGGAAACCGCAAAGCCGCGGCTGGCCAGAATCTGTGCCAGTCCGCTCATGGAAATGCCGCCGATTCCGCAGAAGAAAACGGAAATCGGCCGATCAAAATCAATTTGATACATGACGTTTGTTCCTTTCTGAAATTTCATTTATGGATATCGTCATCCACGGCAATTACCATTATAGAAGTGAGGGAATCGGATGGCAAATGAGGACGGAAAACGAAAAGCAGTTGGTATCGTGTGTGCGAAAATGATGAAATTGGAAAACAGTAACAAAAAACATTAAAAAAACATGGAAAAATTAGAGATAAAGCACAAGAAAACGCGCGAAGTCACTTTTTATCAGATACAGGCTATGCTATACTATGGCATGTCGAAGATATCCCTGTCGACAAATATATCAACACTGAGGTGACCGCAATGATTAAGAAAGAAATGATTGCCATGCTTCTGGCCGGAGGCCGGGGGAGCCGCCTGGGAATTCTGACGTCCAAGATGGCCAAGCCGGCGGTTCCCTTTGGGGGGAAATACCGGATCATCGATTTTCCTCTGAGCAACTGCATCAATTCCGGTGTGGACACGGTGGGAGTGCTGACGCAGTACATGCCGCTGAAGCTGAATACGCATATCGGGATCGGCATTCCGTGGGATCTGGACAAGCTGGCCGGCGGGGTGTCCGTGCTGCCTCCCTATGAGAAAATTGTGGGAACGGAGTGGTATACCGGAACCGCCAACGCCATTTACCAGAACATGAGCTATATGGAAAACTACCATCCGGATTATGTTCTGATTCTGTCGGGCGATCACATTTATAAGATGGATTATGAATCCATGCTGGAGTTTCATAAGGAGAACAATGCGGACGTTACCATTGCGGTGATGCCGGTTCCGATGGACGAGGCGAAGCGCTTCGGCATCATGATCACGGATGAGAAGCGGCAGATTACGGATTTCGAGGAAAAGCCCGCGAATCCACGCAGCAATCTGGCCTCGATGGGAATCTATATTTTCTCCTGGGAGGCCTTCCGGGAGGCGCTGGAAACCAATCGGATGACGCCGGATCTCGACTTCGGCAAGCACATCATCCCCTACTGCAGGAACAAGGGAGAGCGGCTTTTCGCCTATGAATTCAACGGATACTGGAAGGATGTGGGAACGCTGACGTCGTACTGGGAAGCCAACATGCAGCTGATCGACATCATTCCGGAGTTCAACCTCTATGAGGAGTACTGGAAGATCTACACCAATGTGGAGTCTCTTCCGCCGCAGTATTACGGCCCGAACAGCCAGGTCACAAGGTCCATCGTAGGCGACGGCAGTGAGATATACGGGTGTCTTGAGCAGTCGGTGATCGGCAGCGACGTGTACATCGGCGAGGGGGCCAGGGTCCGCAATTCCATCATCATGAACGGGGCAAGGATTGACGCCGGCTGTGTTCTGGATAAGGCCATTGTGGCAGAGAGAGCCCATGTGGGTGCGAATGTCGTCATCGGCGAGGGGGAGGAGATCCCCAATGAGACCGATCCCGACATCTACTGTCAGGGATTGACGGTGGTTGCAGAGGGCGCGGAGATTCCGGCAGACGTTATCATCGGCAGGAACGTTATGATCAACGGCGCAACAACAGCAGAGGATTATCCGGAGGGGAGGCTTCCCGGCGGCCGAACTCTGAACAAGGAGGGAGGTGCGGTATGAGAGCAATCGGAAT